>JAJFUG010000021.1 GCA_021372515.1 bacterium | reverse complement strand
GGCATCTCCTCACCCGGCATGCGGATCAGGACACAGTTGTGCGCCACGCTGCGGCAGTAATAGTGCGTAAGGTGCTGGCCCGGCTCCGGGCGCGTGCCTGTGTCCAGGGCCAGGAACCCCTTGTGGTAGATGTTGAAATTGTTGTGGTCGAAATGCTTGTGCTGCTCCAGGCTGCCGCCGGCGGTGAAAGTAGCGTAGGTGTCGCTCTCGCCCGAGCCGCTGCGGAAAAACACCTGGCCCATGTGCTCGAACATGCGGGCCTGGGGCAAAATCTCATCCGGGCCGGCCGGGACCAGCTCGGGGTGACGGCGCCGGATAAGGAAACGCGCCCAGGGGAACGATATCCGGTCATCGCGCGGCATACGGTCGAGCAGCCAGCGGGTGAACGCCATCTCGCGCGGCATCCCGTCGCCGTAGAAATGGATTATCTGCCACAAGTGCATGTCCATCTGGTTGAGACGGAGCTTGTTTGTCTCGTGGTAACTGTCACCCCAGCCGAAATATCGCTCGCCTGGCAGCATGTTCCACATCAGGTAGCCGGGCAGCAGCCCCACGTAGGGCCAGCGCGGCGCCAGGTTCACCCCGGTGGCGGACTCGACGGTATGGAAGAAATTGAACTCGGCCCAGGGATAGGCCACCAGGGTGTAGTTGAGCGCCGCCGAGGCCGAGCCGCCGTCATCGCCCGCCATACGGCTGCGGTATTCCAGGACCTGAGTATACAGGTCGTAACCCTGGAGGGTGAGCCGACGGGCCAGGTTGTCATCCACACCCTCGCCCAGGGCGGTGAGCCCCGCGTACCAGGCGAGCGCCGCGGTGCCGTAAAATCCCGAGTCGATCCAGCCCCAGTTCTCCTGCGGAAAAGGCTTCCGGTTGCCGGTATAATCGCCGGTGGGAAGGACATCCAGCACGACTCGCAGGTAGGAGGCAGTCAGCTCTCTGCGCTCCTGCACCGGCAGGTCGTTCCAGATCCAGTCCAGGGCGGCCCAGGCATCCACTCGCGAGAACACGTACCAGTCCACGCTGCGCTTCTCGGCAAAGCAGCGCTGATAATAGCTGATACTCCGGTGCAGCATGGTGCGGCTGAGCTCGAAATAACGGCGCTCCCCGCTCATCAGATACACAAATGCCGCAGCCGCGGCCTGCGAGCCGAAATCGCCCTCCGACGAATCGATCTGGGCCCACTCATCCACCCGGAACTTGAATTTCCCGTAGAACTCGCGCTCCTCGTTCTGCGTGAGGGCTTTGACCGCGGGCAGGATATCCCGGTTGAGGAGCAGGCGGGGGTGATCCGGGCGCACGGAGTCGATCCAGCCCGCTGCCTCGGGGTGGCTCTTTTTCCCGCAGGCCAGGGCCAGCACAGCGAGCAGCAGTATACAGCCGGTCCGGGGGAACCTTCTCAGACAGTGTTCCATGCTGTGGTCTCTCCTGTCGGAACGTCCGCTAAAAGTCAATCGGGAAGGAGAAGAGGGCAGGTAACGCAAAACGGGCGCCCGCCGGACGCCCGTTCGACCACTTTCCGGCTGCTCAAAGTCGAAGTGCAATCTGTCACTGCCCGTTCAGCAGCACCAGGTTGTCCTTGTGCACCACCTCATCCGGGGCGGCGTGGCCCAGCACCTCGTTGATCCGCGAGCTGTGCAGGCCCTTGATCCGCTCCAGGTCCTCGGCGCTGTAGCTGGACACGCCCTTGGCGAACACCATGTCATCCGCAGTGCAGACTATTTCCACCACATCCCCCGGCTCGAACGAGCCCTGCACCTGACGCACCCCGCTGGAAAGAAGGCTCCCGGCGCGCTCGGCCAGGGCGCGGCGCGCACCCTCATCCACCAGCAGACGGCCGCGTGAGCGGCTGGAAAAGGCGATCCACTGCTTGCGGCGGGGCAGGCCCTCGGCGCGCGGGACAAACAGAGTGCCGATATCCCGGCCCTCGACAATGCCATCCAGGTCGCAGTCCCGTCCCGAGGCGATCACCAGGCGGCGGCCCGCGCCGGTCACCAGCTCGGCCGCGGCCAGCTTGGTTTTCATCCCGCCGATCGAAACCTCGCTGCCCTTGCCGCGGGTCGAGCGCTGCATCTCGGCGGTGATCTCGCTCACCACCGGGATGCGCGTGGCGGACGGGTCGAACTTGGGGCTGGCCGTGTAGAGGCCGTCGATGTCGGTCAGGATCACCAGCAGCTCGGCGTTCACCAGGGCGGTCACGTGGGCGCTCAGGCTGTCGTTGTCGCCGTACTTGAGCTCGCGCACGGCCACGCTGTCATTCTCGTTCACCACCGGGACCACGCCCAGGCGCAACAGGCTCTCGAAGGTGTTCTGCAGGTTCACGTACTTGCGGCGGTTCTGGAAATCCTCGGCCGTGACCAGCACCTGGCCCACATGACGGCCGTGTGCCTCGAACGCGTGCTCCCACATTTTCATCAGACGAACCTGTCCCACCGCGGCCACGGCCTGACGGTCGGGAATGAGGCGCGGGTAGCTCTTCAGGCCCAGCCGTCCCATACCCGCTCCCACCGCGCCACTGGAGACCAGCACCACGGTCATTCCCCGCTCCTGCAGGGCCACGACCCGCGCGGCCAGACGGTCGATACGCTCCAGGGCGATATTGTTGTCCTCGCCGGTGAGCACGCGCGTGCCGATTTTCACCACCAGGCGATGCACCTGTTTCAGGCTGCGACGCGCCCCAGCCAGGGAGGCGGCCGCCTGCGAACCGTTTTCCATCTGTTCACACCTCAAGTGGATTTACGTTGTTTCTTTTCGGGTGTTTCCGGGCGCTCGCCGAACGCGTAGAGGAACCCGTCCTCGGCGCCCACGTAGATTATTCCCCCGGCCACGGCCGGGCTGGAGATCACCGGGCTGCCGATGCGGCAGCGCCAGCTCAGCCGTCCGCTGTCCAGGCCCAGGCCGTACAGGAACCCGTCCCCAGAGCCGAATATCACTGTCTCCCCCGCCACGGCGGGCGAGGAGAGGATCGAGTCATTGGTGCGGTACGACCAGACCAGCATGCCGGTGTATTTTTCCAGGCAGTAGCAGCGCCCGTCCAGACTGGTCAGCACCACCCGCGTGGCGGTTAGCGCCGCGGTGGAGCGCACGGCGTTCTCGGTGCGGAAATGCCAGACCATCTCCCCGTCCTCCAGGCTCACCGCGTGGAGGTGACGGTCATCCGAGCCGGTGTAGACCGTCTCGCCCTCGGCCGAGGGCGAGCAGTTGATCGCGGCCCGGGTCTGGTAGCGCCAGCGCACCTCGCCACGCTCCAGCTCGTGGGCGGTCAGGGTGCCGTCCGCCCCGCCGCTCAGCACTGTCTGCCCAAGCAGGCAACTGGCATAGCGCAGTTCCCCGCCCACCTGGCTGTCCCAGAGCAGCTCGCCGCTGCCCGCATCCAGGGCGTAAAGTTTGCAATCCGAGGAACCGATCAGCACCCGGCCGTCCAGGGCCAGCGGTGTGGCGAACACCGGCCCCAAGGTCTGGTGCTCCCAGAGCAGCGTGCCGCTCAGCGCATCGAACGCCCGCAGGCTGCCGTCCCGGCTTGACCCGGCGAACACCCGTCCCTGGCTTACCGCATTTGACAGGTTGCCCTCGTCCCCGGTCCGGGCGCGCCAGAGGAACTCACCGCTGCGGCAGTCCAGGGCGTACAGGTAACCGTCCCGCGAGCCGCAGTAGCAGCGTCCCCCGGCCACGGTTGGGCTGGCGAAAAACACCCGGGCCCCGGTCTGGAGCATCCAGAGCAGCTCCGGATGCGCGGGGGCTTCCTCAGGCGTGAACCCGGTGCGCGAACAGTCGCGGTGGAAAAGCGGCCACTCGGCAGCGTTGACCTCGCCGGACATGCTCTCTCCCCGCCGGACCGGACGGTCCGGTCACTGCCAGCGGCCTGGGCCGGCCGGGTCAGTACGGGCTGAAACGGCGGAAACTGCGGAAGTCATCGCCTACGACCTCGGAGACATACTTAATCACCGAGACCGGCCAGACAAATTCGCTGGGGGCGATGATAAGAGCGTTGTTCACGTTGGAGAGGACTCGCGAGCGGTGGCTGGTGATCCGCTCGAAGATGTTCTTCACGAAAGGGATCGCCTCGTCCAGATTGCGGTCGATATGCTGCCGGCAGACCTCCTCGTCGATCTTGAGGTATGCGCTGCGGAACACTATCGAAAGGTCGCGGAACTGGGGCGGGACTTTATCCTGTTCGGCGTAGAAATCCCGCAGGTTGATCGATGCGTGCTCATCCGCGGCGATGGTCAGCCGGGGAGAGACCCGCACGGTCCCGTCCCAGCGCACTGTCAGGGAGTCGTTCTCCACGCTGCGGGCCAGCACGAGGTAGTTGAGGATCGTCTCCTCGTTGGAGAACAGGCGGCTCCCCACGCGGGTTTCCACCCGTGTGTCGGCGAACACCTGTTCGATCATTTCACGGCCTATCTCCATGCTCTCCCCCGGCGGCGCCAGCCATGCAACAGCATTTGCAACGACTGGTTACATTAACACAATGCCGGGAAAAACGCAAGGCGGGCCGCTCGCGGCGGGCGCCCGAGGTCAATCGACTTTCTTGTGGAACCGCACCGCGCTGAACGTGAGGATCACCGCCCCCCAACCCATCAGCGCCAGACCGTCTTTCCACAGGTAGCCGAACCCGCTGCCCTTGAGGTAGATATCACGGATGATCGACATGTAGTAGCGCACCGGGTTCAGGTACGACAGTTTCTGCACGAAAGGCGGCATGTTCTCGATGGGCGCCATCATCCCGCTCATCAGGATGCCGAAGATGTTGAAGGCCCAGATGATGAACAGCGCTTCCTGCTGCGTGCCGGTCAGGGTGGAGACAAAGAGCCCCAGGCCCAGCGTACTGAGCAGGAACACTACGGAGAAAGCCAGCAGCAGCCACAGGCTCCCGGCCATCGGCACGCCGTAGTAGACGCGGATCACGGTCAGGGCGCCCAGCAGCATCACGAAGCTGAGGATGAAAAACGGCAGCAGCTTGCCCAGGATCAGCTCCCAGGGACGGATGGGAGTGACGTTGAGCTGCTCCAGGGTGCCGATCTCGCGTTCGCGCACGATATTCAGCCCGGCCAGCATGGAGGTGGTCATGGTCAACAGGATCGCCACGATCCCGGGCAGCATGTAGTACTTGCTCTCCAGGTTCGGGTTGAACCAGGTGCGGATCGAGGGCAGCACCAGCCGTGTTTTCCGCGCCGGTCCGGGCCGGCCGATGTTGTGCCCGCTTCGTACCTGGGATTCGAAATCGGCGGCGATACGCAGGAGATAGCCTTGGGCGATGTTCGAGCTGTTGGAGTCCGTCCCATCCACCAGCACCTGCACCTGGGGACGGTCGCCGCGCAGAAGGTCACGCTCGAAGTCACGCGGGATGGACAGGGCCACACTGGCCCGGTAGTGCTCGAAACGCGACTTGATCGTGCTTGGGTCGCCCTCGTAGTCACAGAAATCGAAGCGCCCGCTGGCGCGCACTTTTTCCAGAAGCAGACGGCTGGAGGCGCTGTGGTCCATGTCGCGCACCAGCAGCGGCACGTGGTGCACATCGAACGTTATGGCGTGCCCCATCACGAACAACTGGATGAACGGCATCACCACCATCGCCCGCAGCATCATCCTGTCGCGGAAAATCTGCTTGAACTCCTTGCGCACTATGTGCTTGATCCTTTGCATCATTCCCCTCCGGTCAGCTCAGGCGCGTGGTGAACTTGCGCACGCCGATAGCCAGGAACAGCATCCCCATACCGGTCAGCACGGCGAAATCGACCCACACGGCCTCGAACGAGGCCCCCTTGAGCATCACCGCCCGCACGATCCGGATATAATATGTGGCCGGGATGATCCGGCCGATGTACTGCAGCGCCAGCGGCATGCTGGTGAGCGGGAAAATGAACCCCGAGAGCATCACCGAGGGCAGCATGGTCATCACCAGGGCCATGGACATGGCCACCTGCTGGGTGCGCACCGAGCTGGAGATGGCGATCCCGATGCCCAGGGCGCAGTAGAGGTAGCTGGTGGTCATCACCAGCAACAAGACCAGGCTGCCGCGCATCGGCACCCCGAACCAGAACCAGGCAAACGAGACCAGCAGCAGGAACTCGATGTAGGCGATGGCCAGATAGGGCAGCACCTTGCCCAGCAGAATCTGCGAGGCCCCGATGGGCGAGGTGAGGATCTGCTCCAGGGTGCCGCTCTCCTTCTCCCGGGCGATAGTGACCGAGGTCATCAGGGCGCAGATCATCATCAGGATTATCGCGGCCAGGCCCGGCACCACGAAATCGCCGCTCTTGAGTTCCGGGTTGTAGAGGATGCGCGGCCGCACCTCGATCAGACCACCGGCCGCGGCGGGAAGCTCGTTCAGCCCGGCCAGGATCATGGTCAGGTAGCTGGCAGCGATGGCCCCGGTGTTGGAGTCGGAGCCGTCAAGAAGGAGCTGCACCTCGGCCCCGCCGGGACGGGCGGCGTCCCGCTCGAAACGGCGAGGGAACACCAGGATCGCCTTGGCCTCGCGCGAGTAGATGAACTCACCGGCCTGCCTGACATCCGGCGCGTGGGCCACCGCCCGGAAATAGCCAGAGCCTTCCATCACCTCCAGCGTATGGCGCGACAGGGCGCTGTGGTCGTAGTCCACCACCGCCACGCGGATGTCTTTTACATCCAGGTTTATCGCGTAGCCGTACAGCAGCACCATCATCACCGGCAACAGGAACACGATGGCCAGCGAGCGCCGGTCGCGCAGGATGTGGCGGCCCTCCTTGCAGGCCAGGGTGATTATCTTCGATTTCATCGGAACGCCTCCAACAGACTCCGGCAACAATACAATGCAAAACGGAAAAGAGTAATCCACAGAGTCACACGAAGGAGCATGAAGATAAAACCTTTTCTGCCTTTCTTGGCGCCCCTTCGTGTCCCTTCGTGGATTTAAGTCTTTTGTTTTTCGGTTCACCTTGCCAGCAGGTGCAGGAACACCTCATCCACGCTTTCCTTGCCGTACTGCTGCTTGAGCTCAGCCGGGGAACCCAGGGCGATTATCCGCCCGGAGTCCATGATCGAGATACGGTCGCAGTACTCGGCCTCGTCCATATAGTGCGTGGTCACGAACACCGTGACTCCTCCGGCGGCCATCTCGTGGATCATGGCCCAGAAATTCCGCCGGCTGATCGGGTCCACCCCGCCGGTGGGTTCATCCAGGAACACGATCCCCGGCTCGTGGATCACGGCGCTGGCCAGGGCCAGGCGCTGTTTCCACCCCAGGGGGAGCTGGGCAGTGCGGCGGTCGCGCATGTCGCTCAGGTGCAGGCGTCCCAGGATTTCATCCCGACGCTGACGCAGGCGGCTGTTGTCCAGGCCGTACACCCCGCCGAAAAATTCGAGGTTCTCGGCCACGGTCAGGTCCTCGTAGAGCGAGAATTTCTGGCTCATGTAGCCGATCCGCTGCTTCACTCCCTCCGGGTCGCGGCCCACGTCGATCCCACCCACGGTGCAGCTTCCCCCCGTGGGGCTGAGCAGCCCGCAGAGGATGCGGATCGTGGTGGTCTTGCCCGCTCCGTTCGCCCCGAGGAACCCGAAAATCTCACCGCGGCAGACCGTGAAATCGATGCTGTCCACGGCCTTGAAAGCCCCGAAAGCGCGGCTGAGGCCACGGGCCACAACAACAGGCTCGGTTTTAGGCATGGCCGCCCCCTTTCCCGCCGCCCGTACTCATCAACTCCACGAACACGTCCTCCACCGTGGGACGGATGGACTGGATACCGCCCGCCACAATCCCATCCCGCTCCAACCCGGCGCGGATCGACTCAGTGGCGGCCCCGGCCTGCTCCACGCCCACGTGCAGCTTGTCACCGAACACCTGGACGGACTTGACTCCATCCGCCTTCCGTACAGTGTCAAGATGGGCCACCGCCTCCTCCAGGCGCACCTCCAGCAGCTCGTGCGGATAAATATCGGGGATCGCCGCTGGCGTGTCCACCGCCATCAGGCGGCCCTCGAACATCAGGCCCACCCGGTCACAGCGCGCCGCCTCATCCATGTAGGCCGTGCTGACCAGCAGGGTTGTCCCGGCCGCGCGCAGCTGGCCCAGCAAGTCCCAGAACTCGCGCCGCGAGACCGGGTCCACCCCGGTGGTCGGCTCATCCAGGAACAGGATGCGCGGTGTGTGGATCAGGGCGCAACTGAGGGCCAGTTTCTGTTTCATCCCGCCCGAGAGCTGCCCGGCGCGACGGGTGCGGAACGGCCCCAGGCGGCTGAACCCCAGAAGCTGCTCGTGCCGGGCCTCGCGCTCCGGCCCGAAAAAC
>JAJFUG010000020.1 GCA_021372515.1 bacterium | reverse complement strand
CGTGAGCGCCGCGGCGAACCCGGCCTTGCGGAACGAGCCGGCGGCCGCACTGTCCGCCTTGAAAAGAGTGGCGGCCTTAAGCTGGGGCCGCACCGCCGGGTTCCAGCTCCGGCTGCCCAGAGCGGCGGCCTTGTCCGCCGCTTCCTTGCTCACCCCGTAGCTGCTGAACAGGTCGATGAACGCCGGGTAGATCGTCTTGCCGGCCATGTTCCGCACCACGGCGTCCGGCGGGACCGCCACGCCCGCTCCGGCCGCCTCGATCCAGCCGTCCCGCACCACCACGGTCGCGCCCTCGACCACCACGCCGGGGGAGCGCACCAGGCGCACTCCGGTCAGGGCGGTCACGTGCGGGGTGTTCTCGTGCAGGCCGATCACCGGCGCGGCGCCCTCGGCCATGGCCTGGGTGCACAACCCCAGCCAGAGAGCCAGCGCCGGCAGGACTGATAACGCGTGCCTCTGCATCCGACCTCCTCGGTTGAACAATGAAGGAGAACCGCCGGGGTTCCCCTGATGCGTAAGCTCCGGATAGTAATGTTCTTGGCTTCACCCCCGCCTGTTCCACGCCGCGGGTGACAATGGGGGAATGATACGAACGCCGCCCCGACCGGTCAATGGATATCTGCGCCGGGCAGGGGCGGCTTGCCCTGCGGGCCGGAAAGATGTTACTTTAAGTCTGGCTCCAACTGCCGCGCGGATGGACGGCGGAAAAGGAGGGAGGATGCGCGAACTGATTCTGTACATCGCCACGAGTCTGGACGGGTTCATCGCCCGGAGCTCCGGGGCGGTGGATTGGTGTTTCATCGACCAGGATTACGGTTACCGGGAGTTTCTCGACCGGGTGGGCACGGTTGTGGTCGGCCGCCGCACCTGGGAGCAGGCCCTGGGTTTCGAGGAGCGGCCGTTCGGCGGTAAGGAGATTTTCGTTTTTTCCCGCGGCCGGACGGCGGGTCCGGACGGTGAGGCCACAATCGTGAACGAGCCGCCCGGCAGGTTTGTCGAGGCGCTCAAAGCCCGGCCGGGATCGGATATCTGGCTGGTCGGCGGGGCGGAGATTGTCGCCGCCTGCCTCGAACGCGATCTTATTGACCGTTTTGTGATCCACGTGCATCCGCTGCTGCTGGGTGGGGGTATCGAGCTGTTTCCGCGCGGCGGACCGGACAGAACGCTGGAGCTTGTCTGCGAGCGCACCTGGGAGAGCGGTCTGGTCAAGCTGGAATACGTGCGTCGACGCAGCCCGGGTTGAACCCGGGATAGCGATCGAGATGGCGACCACGACCCGGAAGTCATTCAGTCAGGGGAAAGATGTCACGTTCACACAGTCATACTCACTGCGACGGGCACGGCCCGTGCGCGCCGTCGGTGAACGGCGTGACCGATAGGGACGACGCCTCGCTGCGCCGTCTGTGGTGGGCGTTGGGGATCAATTTTGTGTTCCTGCTGGTGGAGGTGGCGGGCGGGCTGCTCTCCGGCAGCCTGGCCCTTCTGGCCGACGCCGGGCACATGCTGACCGACGTGGCCGCGCTGGGATTGGCGATTGTGGCGGCGCACCTGGCCCGTCGGCCGCCCACGCCCGAGCGCACGTTTGGGATGCTGCGCGCCGAGGTGATCGGGGCGTTCGTGAACGGGGCCACGCTGGTGGTGATCGTGGGCGTGATTTTCTGGAGCGCATGGGTGCGGCTGGCCGAGCCGCAAGTGGTGGACGGCCCGCTGATGCTCTGGGTGGCCGCGGCGGGTCTGGCCGCCAACCTGGCCAGCGCCTGGGTCCTGATGGGCAGCCGTCACGGCAACCTCAACCTCGAGGGCGCGTTCCTGCACATGGCCGGGGATGCCCTGGGCTCGGTGGGGGCGATTGTGGCCGGAGCGGTGATCCTCACCACGGGCTGGACCCCGGTCGACCCCCTGGTGAGCGTGGTGATCGGGCTCATCATCCTCTGGAGCAGCCTGGGCCTTCTGCGCCGCTCGATAGACATCATCCTGAACGCCACCCCGGAGAACATCGACTACCACCAGGTGGATGCCGCGCTGCGCGGGATCGAGCATTTCAGCGACATCCACGACCTGCACATCTGGACCGTCGCCAGCGGCCTGCCGGTGCTGAGCGTGCACATCCGCCTGGCCCCCGGCTGCAGCGACACGACCCACTGGCAGCATTGCCTGCGCGAGGCCCAGGATATGCTGCGCCAGCGGTTCGGGATCGTTCACACCACGCTCCAGCTCGAGCCCGCCGACTACGAGCCGGATGACCGCCCGATCTGAGACGCGGCCGTGGCGCGGCTGATTCCTTGCCGCGGCGGGGCCGGGCGTGTAATATTCCGCAGCGGACTGTATCCCTTCACGCAAGGCTGTCCCCGTAACCGGGAGGTGGATCCGTTGTCCCGCGGCCCCCGTCTTCGCACCCGGCTGATCGTCGCGTACGTGGCTTTTGTGGTGCCCGTGCTGGCGCTGAGCGGACTTTTTTACTACGAAACAGCCCGCCGGAGCCTGGACCGCGAGCTGGGCAAGGGCCTGGTGGCGGTGGCCGGGGCCGTGGCCACGCGGTTCGAACCGGAGCTGTTAGCCAGTTTCCGTCCCGGGGATGAGGAGTTCCGCTCCTGGCAGAGCTACCGGGCGCAGTTGGAGCGGATGCGCCAGGCGGCCGGCCTGAGGCGTCTGCTGGTGTTCGACCTCCAGTTCCGCAGCCTGCTCGACACCGAGCCGGGCCTGCCCATCGGCACGCCCCTGGCCCGCCTTCAGTACCAGCGGCCCGAGGTGGAGGCCACCCTGGCCGGCCATCCCAGCGCCAGCGTGCTGTTCCGGGGCGATGACGGCCAGTGGTACAAGAGCGGGTTCGCCGTGGTGACCGGGCGGGACAGCGCGGCCGTGGCGGTGGTGGCGGCGGATGCCGGGGCGGACTACCTGGAGCTGGTGGCTGGGCTGGGGCGTTGGGTGATCCTGTTCGTGCTGTTGGGCGCGGCCCTGACAGTCGCGGCCGGGTTCTTTCTGGCGCGCAGCGTGAGCCGCCCGGTGCAGCGACTGGTGGAGGCGGCCGAGCGGATCGGCCAGGGCCGTCTGGACCGCGCGGTGGAGGTCCAGCGACGGGCCCCGCGCGAGATCGGCGCCCTGGCCGCGGCGTTCAACCGGATGCGCCAGGGCCTCAACGAGCGCGAGGAAAGCCAACGCCTGATGGTGGCCTCGGTGGCGCACGAGATACGCAACCCCATGAGCGGGATCGAGATGTTCGCCGCCTTGGCCCGGGATGAGGCTGCGCCCGGCAGCGAGGCCCGCGGCTACATCGAGCGCGTGATGTCCGAGGTGGCGAGCCTCAAGCTGATCCTGAACAATTTCCTGGAGTACGCCCGCCCGGCCCATCCCGAGCGAGAGAGTCTCGACCTGGAGAGCGTGGCGGGCGGGGCGCTGGACCTGGTGCGTCCCCTGGCCGTCGAGCGCGGGGCGGCTCTGGAACTGGAACTGGACCCGCAGGCGCGCACGGTGTTCGCCGACCGCGGTCAGCTGGCCCGCGTGCTGCTGAACCTTCTGACCAACGCCCTGCAAGCCCTGCCGGCCGGCGGAGTGGGCCGGGTGCGGGTGGCCTCGCGGCCCGGCCTTCCCGGCGAGACCGTGGTCGAGGTGAGCGACAACGGCAGCGGCATGGACAGCGCCACAGTGGAGAAAGTGTTCCAGCCGTTTTTCACCACGCGCGACACCGGCCTGGGCCTCGGGCTGGCGATCGTGAAAAAGACCCTGGAGGAGAACGGCGGCTCGATCCAGGTGGAAAGCGCACCCGGACGCGGCAGCACTTTCCGCCTGACCCTGCCCTCTGCCGCGGCTGCTGAGGGTTAACCGGACTGACCTGCGGGGAACGCCGGATGATACCGTTCAAAGATGATGTCCCGACCCGGACCAAGCCGATTGTCACGGTGCTTCTGATCGTGCTCAACGTGCTGGCGTTTGTCTTTCAGCTTAGCCTGCCCGCCGGCTCGGCCGACCAGTTCGTGCATGTCTGGGGCGTGGTGCCCTCCCGCCTGAGCGCTGTCCTGACCGGAGGGGCGGGCCACCTGGGCTTCTATCCGCTGGGCACGGTTTTGAGCTCGATGTTCATGCACGGCGGCTGGATGCACCTGGGCGGGAACATGCTTTACCTCTGGATCTTCGGCAACAATGTCGAGGACAGCATGGGGCATTTCCGCTTCGTGCTGTTCTACCTTCTGAGCGGGCTGATCGCGGCGTCGACCCAGGTGCTCGCCGACCCGCACTCCAGCGTGCCGATGATCGGGGCGAGCGGCGCGGTGGCCGGAGTGCTGGGGGCCTATATCGTGCTGCACCCGTTCGCGCGGGTCTACACCCTGATCATAATCATCATTTTCATCCGGGTGGTCCCTCTGCCCGCGATATTCGTGCTGGGGGTGTGGTTCCTGCTGCAGATACTGAATGGCCTGGGTGCGCCCGCCCAGGCCGGGGTGGCCTGGCACGCCCATATCGGCGGGTTTGTCACCGGACTGCTCCTTATCCGCTGGTTCCAGAAACACCACAGTTTCACCCCGGATTACCGCTGGGAATGAGCTCCCCGGTTGACCGGAAGCCCGAAAATCCGTATTCTAAACGGTAAGAGCGCTGAATTGCGTGTTTTTTGCACTGATTAACCTGAATCGAGCCGGAGAGATCCATGCGAGTAGTCGTGATCGGGGCGATGGGGCATATCGGGACATATCTCGTGCCGCGTCTGGCGGCGGCGGGCCACGAGGTGATCGCGGTCAGCCGCGGCGGGCGCGAACCTTACCATAAACCACCGGTCTGGGAGACTGTGCGACGGGTGCTGATCGACCGGAATGAGGCCGAGGGCAAGCACGCTTTCGGCCGCGAGATCGCCGCCCTGGACGCGGATGCGGTGATCGACCTGATCCTGTTCCACCCGGACAGTCTGCCCCAGCTCCTTGAGGCCCTGGAGGGCCGGACCCGTCACTACCTGTACTGCGGGACCATGTGGGTCTACGGCCCCACCGAGATGGCCCCGACCACTGAAAACGAGCCGCGACGGGCGGACCAGGAGTACGGACGGAATAAGGCCCGGATAGAGGAAATGCTGATCGAGGCCTCGCTCGGCGGGCGGCTGGCGGCCACAGCCCTGCACCCCGGGCATATCGTGGGCCCGGGCTGGGCGCCGATCAACCCGGCGGGCAACCTCGACCTGGGCGTGTTCGAGCGCCTGGGCCGCGGCGAGCCTGTCTGCCTGCCCGACACCGGGCTGGCCACGCTGCACCACGTGCATGCGGATGACGTGGCCCAGGCGTTCGAGCTGGCCCTGGCCAACCCGGCCGCCTCGATCAGCCAGAGCTTCAACGTGGTCTCGCCCGCGGCGCTCACCTTGCGCGGCTACTGCCGGGCCGTGGCTGGCTGGTTCGGCCGTGAGGCCGACATCCGCTGCCTGAGCTGGCCGGAGTGGAAAGCCACGGTCAGCGACAGCGTGGCCGAGGAGACCTGGGAGCATATCCGTCACTGCCCGGTGGGGAGCATCGAGAAAGCCCGCCGTCTGCTCGGCTACAGCCCGCGCTACAGCTCGCTTCAGGCCGTGCGCGAAGCCCTGGCCTGGCTGATCCGCCACGGCCGCGTGGACCTTCCGCCGTTGGATTGACGTTGCGCCTTTAACAGGCGGTTGTCACACGGTGAGTGGTCACCGTCGGGGAGAACTCAAATGCACAAATTCCAGCCAGCCCTGATCTACAACCTGTTCCCGTTGCTCGCCGGGCCGTTCTCGGGCTGGCGCGGCCACCTGGAGCGGGCCGCCTCGATGGGGTTCAACTGGGTCTTCCTCAACCCGATCCAGCAGCCGGGGGCCTCGGGCAGCCTGTATTCCGTACGTGACTATTTCGCCCTCAACCCGCTGTTGCTCGACCCGGGCGAGCGCCGTCCGTCCGACACGATCGTGCGTGAGATGCTGGACCAGGCCCACAGCCTGGGCCTCAAAGTGATGCTCGACCTGCTGGTGAACCACACCGCGGTGGACAGCCCGCTGGTCACGCAGCACCCGGCCTGGTACGTGCACGACGACAAGGGCCGGGTCCGTCACCCCTCGGTGCTGGACGGGCAGAGGAAGGTGGTCTGGCGCGACCTGGCCGAGGTCGACAACGCGGCCAGCAGCGAGCGCAAGGCACTCTGGCTCTGGTGGTGCAAGCTGACAAGGCATTACCTGGAGCTGGGGTTCGACGGGTTCCGCTGTGACGCGGCCTACAAGGTGACAGTGGAACTCTGGCAGGAACTGATCGCCGAGAGCCGCGCGCGGTTCCCGGACGCGGTGTTCTTCGCCGAAAGCCTGGGCTGCCGTGAGGCGCAGATCGTGGAGCTGGCCGGGGCGGGCTTCGACTACATCTTCAACAGCAGCAAATGGTGGGACTGGCGCGCCGACTGGGCCCTGGAGCAGTACCAGGCCACCCGCGAGCTGGCCCCCTCGATCAGTTTCCCCGAGACCCACGACACCCAGCGCCTGTACCAGGAACTCAAGGGCGACCTGGCGCTCATCCGCCAGCGCACCGCGTTCGAGGCTTTTTTCTCCACCGGGTTCATGATCCCGGTCGGCTTCGAGTACGGTTTCCGCAAGCGGCTGCACGTGGTCCGGACCCGCCCCGAGGACTGGGAAAATACCGGGGTTGACCTGCGGCTGTTCATCAAGGAGTTGCTGGGGTTCAAGCTGGGCCATGACGTGCTGCGGTTCGAGCACCTGACCTACCGTTTCGACCTCAACCCGGACAGCGGCGACGTGGCCGCGCTGATCAAGCTGGTCGACCAGAACGGACCCAGCGCGATTCTGTTGGTGAACCGCGACCAGTCCGCGCCCCAGCGCGTGGTGGCCAATGTGCTCGATTTCGCCCTGCCCGGACGGGGGGACATCACGCTGGTGGATGTCACCGGAGGGGTCAAGCGCGAGCGCCTGGAGAAGCCCAGCCTGGACCGGATGCTGCCGCCCGCGGGGCTCTGGGTGCTGCTGCGGGAAAGATGAAAAGCGGTCGCGCAGCAAGATTGAAGGGGTGACCGTTTGAGGCCGCCCCTTTTTTGTCCGCGCGCCTGCGCGTAGGTGCCGCCGCATTCGATAAATCCGGCAGCAGGCCGCTTTAGCGCGGGAGAGCCTTGAGCGCCCGGAAACCCACCATTTTATTCAGTTTTTCATCCCACAGCTTCAGCTTCGGCGACTCCAGGCTTCTCAGTATGGTGAGAGGTTTGACCTCCTGAAGCGCCGGAATCTCATCGTAACACCGTTGCAGGTTGTAATTCGGGATACGCGGCTGATCGTGGTGGATATGGTGCAGGCCGATGTTGCCGGTGAACCACTGCAAGATCCTGGGCAGCTTGTAATACGAGCTGCCCTCCAGGGCCGCCCTTTTCGGGTCCCAGGTCTCGTGACTGGCCCAGTAAACTCCCTCGAACTGGTGCTGGACATAGAAAAGCCAGATTCCTATCACTCCGGCCACAAAAATGACAGGCAACTGGATCATCAGGTACGGCCGCAGGCCTATTAGAAGGCTGGCCAGGGCTATGACTGCCGCAAGGATGAGGTTGGTGAGCAGAACATCGAGGCGCTCTTTCCTCCGTGCCCCGCGGTGAGAGAAACGCATCGAAAAGATGAATATCAGCGCCGGTCCCAGGCCGAATATGACAAGCGGGTTGCGGAAGATGCGATAGCCCATCCGCTTGTAAAGCGGCGCCGCCCGGTACTCGCTTACGGTCATGGTCCAGACATCGCCTTTGCCGCGCCGGTCAAGGTCGCCGGCCGTGGCATGGTGCGAAAGGTGCAGATAGCGCCATTCCTGGAACGGGGTGAATGTCAGCAGGCCCAGGATGCGCCCCAGAATTCTGTTCGCGCGCTGTGAAGAAAAAAACGAGCCGTGTGTGCAATCGTGGAAGAAAATAAAGATACGGACCAGGAATGCAGCCGCGACAACCGCCAATGCCAGCGTGATCCAGTACGGATATCCCCGCTTCAGCATCAACACCATCAGCAGCCACAGCGCCACGTATGGGATGCACGTATTCGAAAGCTGCCACATGGCTTTGCGAAGACTCGGCTGACGGAACCTGGAGAGCTGTCCGTAATCAGTCTGACCCGCTGTGTCACCGCCGGGTTTAGCCGTATCAGTCAAAATGCGATTCTCCTGCTGCATGAATTGTTATTGCAGTCTCACCTGTTTCCCATCTTTAGCTCTCGGCCAGCAATGTCCGGTTAGGAACTTGCAGTGAGAAGCCGAAAGACCCTTTTCTGCTTTGGTTTCGGCCAAAGCAGCAAAGCCAGCGGGGGCCGCTTGCCTCGTCCCAACCGCGACACTATTTCTGACTATAGTGTTCGCAAAGCATCGATTCCGCTCCCGCGTTGCAGCGGCGGCGCTGCCGCGAATCGCCGCCGGACAGT
>JAJFUG010000019.1 GCA_021372515.1 bacterium | reverse complement strand
CATAGAATGTTACGGGCGAACACAAGGTTCGCCCCTACGACACCCCCTGACATCCCAGGAAGTCAAACACGCTTGCGGCTGTCAGGCCGCCGCAGTTCAGCCTTTGGGGGCCGCACCTGTCTGAGCTTCCCGCCAGGGCAGCGTGCAATCGAGCCTGAAACACCCGGGGCTGTAATTGCCACATGGCCCGGCGGCGATTCGCGTCAGCGCCGTACCGCAGCGCGGGCAGCGAGGGAAAGCATCCTGCACACCACAGGCTGCAAAACCCGAGAGGCCGGGGCGAGTTTACGGCCCCAATGGCTTCTGGTTCTCTGGGCCGAAACCAAGAGAATATAAACGCCTTTTGGGCACGGTGCGCCGTGCCCACACAAAAGGCCGGCCTGATACTATCCACTGCTCTCGAATCCGTTCGCTTCGGAAGAAAGCGGCTCAAGCGGGAGGAGAGAAAAAGAAAGTCCCCCGGCGCTGCAACACCGGGGGACCGGCACAAATCACGTTTCCGCGAAGAAGCGTCAGTGGGCTCGGGGTAAAGCGGAACGTCGATTTGTGGTCAAAACCGACCATAACCGGAAGCGGGGGGGGGACTGTTCTGGCCTGGCCTGGCTGAAATCCCTTTTTCCGTTCCCGCTTTTCAAATCGGCCGAATTCGGTAAAACTTTAATTTTCATCGGATTTCAAAGAATTTTCTCACCGTGGCACAAACAAAACCGTCCCGCACGGATGCGCGCGCACCCGCACAGGACGGTTGTATGGGGTCAGAGGGGCCGTCTGGCTCAGAAAGAGGCCGCCGCCCGCTCCGGATGGGTTTTGTTGCTGAACAGGTAGACCAGGCGCTCGAACTTGCCGATCGAATCCAGCAGCGTCTCGCGGCGCTTGGCCTCCGGTTCCTCGAAGTAACGTTTGTACATATCCACGATGACGCCAACGGCGTTGCGGAACTCCTGCTGGCTCAGCCGCATCCGCGCCTCGTAGTGCTCGACGCAGGCCAGGTAGTGCCTGTAGTAGGGTTCCAGCGGGTTATCGCCGGCGCGCAGCATCCGGAAATGTATGCCCAGAAACAGCCGGTAGCTGTCCTCGGCCGTGGCGAAACGCGGGGTGTCGTCCGGGATTTCCCACTCGTTGAACCGCTGGGCTGCTATTCCGCTGAAATAGATCATACTCTCCATCCTGCCAGGTTGTATCTGTATAACTCTGAACTCATTAAAGAAAATAATGTCGATTCGCCGCTTCGCAAGGAAAAAAACCTGTTCCGCCTGTCAGAAATGAAGCGTCGGTCGGTTTGCATCCGGTTTGACCGTCCCGGCCCACCCGGGCGCGGTTGACATCCGCCGGTCGCGCTTATAGTTTGTGAGGGCGACAGATAAATCAACCGATCCGGGGAAAGTCCGCATGAACACGAAGCCGAACGTACAGACCGAGGTGGAACTGAAGTTCCCGCTCAGCGACCGGCAGGCCGTGCGCGCGCGCCTTGTCGAGCTGGGGTTCACCAGCGCCGGACGGGTGTACGAGTACAACCTGGTGCTCGACACGCCGGAGGGAGAGCTTTCCCTGGCCGGCAAGTTGCTGCGCCTGCGGCGCGACCGCAAGGTCCGCCTGACTTTCAAGGAGCGCCTGGCCGGCAACAGCGCCCTGGACGAGCGCTACAAGGTGCGCGCCGAGAGTGAGATCGAGCTGTCGGACCTGGAGACCATGCGCCACGTGCTGCACCGCCTGGGCTATACCCGCGAGCGGGTGTACGAGAAATACCGCGAGCATTTCAGCCTTGGAGCGGGGGTGAGCGCCGAACTCGACACCCTGCCCCTGCTGGGCGATGTCCTGGAGCTGGAGGCCCCGCCCCAGGAGATCGACTCCCTGGCCGCCCAGCTCGGCCTGGAGGTGACAAGCGGGCTGCGCGAGAACTACTTACAGTTGTTCAGCGCCCGCTGCCTGGCCCTGGGACGCGAGCCGGGGGACATGCGTTTCGCGCTCGACCCGGTCCCGGGCGGAGAGCCGGAAAGCTGAGGGCGGGTAAGGAGCAAGGACATGTTTAAGATCTTCGGCGCACTCATCATCGCCGCGATCATTTTCGGCTATGTCCGGATGATGATGTTCATCCAGAAGAACTTTAAGCGGGAATCCCGGGCGGCTAAGTTCAAGGTGGGTGGGCAGAAATTCGGGGACATCCGGGTGAGCGAGGAGTCGCGCGAGGAGCGCCGGCAGCGCAAGGAAGTCAGCCTGCGCGAGCCTCCTCGCCTGGGGCGCCGCCGCCGCGGGCGTTGAGCGCGGACACACTATCTCAAGCAAGTGTAGGGGCGGCCCCCTGTGGCCGCCCTTTTTTATTTGTCCTTTCGGCCCAGCCCGAAAGGACGAACTAATTATTGGGCACGCTGCAGCGTGCCTCTACATCAGACCAGACAGTCGAATTGAATATCTGTAAACCGGGGTAATAAGATTGTTTTAGTTGTTGGATCCCACAGGCGGCCGCAGGCCGCCCGGGGGCCGTATGTCTGAGCCTCGCCGGGGAAGCGGAGTAATTGCATCTTACACACCGAAGCCAGGAGCAGCACCCCAGGCCCGGCGGGCAATCAGCGCCAGCGTCGCCCCGCAGCGCAGGCAGCGTGCAGAAATATCGGGCACACCACAGGCTGGAAAACCCAAAGGGCCGGCGCGAGTTTACGGCCCCCACAATGGCTTCTGGTTCTCTTGGCCGAAACCAAGAGAACGCAAATCTTTTCGTCCTTTCGGTCTTGCCCGAAAGGACCAAAGGGCGTGGGGGCCGCGAACTCGTCCGTGCCACTTTTCCCCTTCCGCCTCCAGTGTTCCCGCGGCCTTGATTCCGCTCCCGCGTTGCAGCGGCGGCGCTGCCGCGCAATCGCCGCCACACCGCGAAGCGAGAGAAAGCTTGGCCTTTTCTCTCGCTTTTAGACGCTGCCCTGGCGGGAGGCTCAAACATGCGCGGCCCCCAAAGACAGAAACGGCGGCCGTGGGGCCGCTGGAAGGTTGCGCTCAGGTGGCATCTGCCGCCTGAGGCCTCCCATGGCTTCTGGTTCTCTTGGCCGAACAAACGCATTTCGGACACGGCACGCCGTGCCGCCCCTACCCGCAAAGCAAAACGGCGGCCGGGTGGCCGCCGCTGCAATCAAAAATATCTTCCGTCTACGACACCAGCAGGTAGTCCCGCCCCTCCACGTACCCCAGCGGGTCGAGGTCGGCGCGCACGTTGTCGCGGCCGCCTTTCTGGCCCACCGCACCCAGGATCAGCCCGGAGTCCTGCGGCCCTTTCAGCTCGGCCGCCCGCACCACCGGCACACCGTGGATGACCTTGCCCAGACGGCGCGGGTTGACCTCGATCAGGTACCGCACCTGGACCCCGGCCGCTCTCAGCGCCTTGAGCCAGGTCTTGCCCACCGGACCGGCCCCGCAGATCGAGACCGGCCGCGCTCCGCCCTCCAGGTGCAGACGCAGCAGGTGATGCAGCTTGAGGCGCAGGAAACTCGGCTCCGAGTAGCGGCTGTCGTTGCGCGAGGTGCGTCCCGGGTGCTCGCGCCAGGCGTGAAGCACCCGCCCGGCCCCGGCCACTTTCCAGCCCGCTTCCACCAGACGGAAGATCAGGTCGTAGTCCTCGGGCAGGCCCTCGAACTCGCGGTAGCCGCCCGCAGCCTCCAGGGCCGTGCGCCGCAGAAGGAACGTGGGGTGGGCCAGCGGGCACTCGATAAACATCTCCCGCTCCACCCGGGCCGCGGCCGCCAGGATGTCAACCTGCGGCGAGTCCGGCCGGCAGCCCTCCAGCAGCCCGTTCAGCCAGCGCTCGTAGTGACGGGCCCCGGGGCCGGTGTCGCGCGCAGGAAAGTAACGTACCTGCGACCCCACCAGCCCCAGCCCCTCCCAGCGCGCCATGAGGGCGAGCTGCACCGCGATCCGCTCCGGGTGCGCAATGTCATCCGCATCCAGACGGGCGATGAACTCGCCCCGGCAGAGCGATTGCCCCAGGGCCAGGGCCGGGATCAGCCCGATGCGGCCAGGGTGGACCACGCGCAGACGGCTGTCGCGGCGGGCCAGGCTCTCCATCCGCTCGCCGCCGCCGTCCGTGGACCCGTCATCCACGGCCACCACCTCCAGCTCCGGCGCGCCGCGCTGGGACAGGGCCGAACCGAGCGCCCGTTCCAGCGTGGCGGCGGCGTTGTGCACCGGGATAAGAAAGCTGACTGTGGGCGTGCCTCGGCTCATTTGCTGCGGGCCAGTTCCAGGGCGCTCGTGGTCACATAGTACTTGGCCAGCATGTTGGGCCGCTCCCAGGCCGGCAGGGTGCCGTTACCCAGGTAGCCCAGGAAACTCTTGGTCACCTGGCCGAAATGCGCCTCGTGCCCGATCCGGTAGCTGTCCGGGATCAGCACGTGCCAGCGCGCACCCTCTTTTTTCAGCTCCAGGCCGGGATAGTTCCCGCCGGTCAGACGGGCCAGGCTGGTTGCCAGGGCCTGCCCCACCGCCTCCGGGGCGATCCCCTCGGCTGCCTCGACGTACAGCTCGGGACGGTAGTTCTGGTCCGGGCCCTGCTCGATCAGCACCGAGGCCAGACTGCCGCGCACGGTGGAGAAATGGGTGTCACCGGCCCCGGCCGGGGCCTCGAAATTCCACTCCACCTGCAGCAGCACGTTGATCCCGCGCAGGTTGAAATTCATCGAGCCGTTGCAGAAATAGGGCAGCTTGCCGGCCTCATCCAGCTTTAGCTGAGGCGGGAAACCGGTCAGCCCGGTGACACGTGAGAACTGCGCGCTGTCGATAAGCGTGGGCCAGTGCTTGGCGTCCAGCATCTGGATGTCGGTCTTGTAGTCGATCGGCTGCTCAGGGAACAGGCACCAGAAAGTGATGTCCACCAGGTGGGTGGTCACATCCACCAGGCCCTCGCCCTGCACCGCGGTGTCGAAGAACCACCAGGGGCGGATCAGCGGCCGCCCGGCCACGCTCTTGAACAGGTGGTGCACGCTTTTCTTGACCACGGCCGGCTGGTCCGGACCGCCGGTCAGGGGCACGCCGAACAGGGTCTGGTCCTGGATCAGTTCGCGCTGCAGGATAGTGGTTATCTCGTGCCGCTCGGTCATGATGTCGTAGGCCACCAGGTGCAGGCTGTCGGCCACGGCCAGGACCGTGTCCAGCACGGCCAGCTTGGAGGGCTCGATCACCCAGGGCTTGTCGGCCAGGACGTTCATCCCGTGGCGCACGCAGGCCAGGATACGGTCGATCTTGGGCGCGTTGCGTCCGCTGAGCACCGCGATGTCGGCGTGGCTTTCATCGAACATCGCCTGCTCGTAATCCGGCCCCAGATATGACCGGTAGCGCCACTGGGCCGGGTCGTCACCGCGGGTGTTGAACGGGGCCACGCGGGCCATGTGGTCCACGTAGTCCTGGCCCACCGGGGCGTAGATCGACACCAGGGGGTCGACCCCGGGATAGGCGGCGCTCTTGAACACCAGGGCGGCGTGGAAATGGCCCGGGTCGAGCACCGCGAAACTGTGTGTGCTCGCCGCTGTCTTTTCCGCCTTCGGCGCGGCGGAGGGCTGGCAGCCGAGGACAGCGATCAGTGCGGCCAGGAAGAGCGCTCCAGCGGACTTGCGCATCGAAGCCTCCAGGGGTTGAATTATGGACAGGACACCTTACGGGAGTATGTTCGGTCAGTCGGGCGGCGACTGCCACAGCCGGGCCACGCGCAGCCTGCGGCAAAAGATAAGCCCGACGGCCGCAGTTATCAAGGAAAGCCGGTCCGGGCGGCGATTACTGTTGCCCGCCCGGAAAGGCAATGCTATTATTAGCCTGGAACCCGCCCCCCTGCCGGGGCGCTGCGAACCGAAAGTCAGCCACGTTGTTTCCGTGTTTTTCCTGCCACAGACAGCCCAAGGAGGAAGACCCATGCCAGTATCGAGACGCGACTTTCTGGCCGCTGGCGCGGCGGCGGCGGTGACCGCGGCCGTGGGCCAGGCCCGCGCCCAGCAGAGCGCAAGCGGCCCCAACCCCATGCCCGTGCGGATCGGGATGACCGACTGGAACCTGGGCGAGCGCGGCCTGACCGAAAAAGTGGCCCTGGCCCGCGAGATCGGGCTGGACGGTATCCAGGTGAGCGTGCTGTACCCGGAGGACGGCGCCCCGCACCTGCGCGGCGAGAAGCTCCAGGCCGAGTACCGCGGGGCCGCACTGGCCAACGGCGTGCAGATCTGCTCCCTGGCTATCGGCAACCTCGGACCGGGCGAGCCGTTCAAGAGCGAGCCGATGGGTGTGATGCGGGTCAAGGACGCGATCACCGTGGCCGCGGCTATCGGCGCGGATGATATCCTGCTGCCCATTTTCCGCAAGAATACGCCGCAGGATGACGCCGAGTTCACGCGGATAATCAACTCGTTCAAGGAAATGGCGCCCCTGGCCGAGAAGCTGGGCGTGACGGTCTCGCTCGAGAGCAGCATGAGCGCCGCCGACCACCTGCGAATCCTGGACGCGGTGGGCTCGCCCAATATCGGCGTG
>JAJFUG010000018.1 GCA_021372515.1 bacterium | reverse complement strand
ATTATTATCAGGCCGGTCAGCATCAGGCGGCTCTCCTCGCCCACCGCGTTGATGCTCAGTATTTTTTCGAGGTAGCCGATAGTCAGGATGCCCAGCAGGGTGAGGCCCACTCCGCCGCGGCCGCCGCGCAGGCTGGTCCCGCCGATCACCACGATCGCGATGGCCGACAGCTCGTAGGCGTTACCAGCCTCCGGATCGCCCTGCAGCTCCTGGGCCGCCTGGCACACTCCGGCCAGGGCGCAGAAAAACCCGCTCAGTCCATAGGCCAGCACCTTGACCAACCCAACCGGCACGCCGGACAGACGGGCCGCCTCCTCGTTGCCGCCCAGGGCGAACAGGTACCGTCCCCAGCGCAGACGGTCGAGCACGACCCAGCTCACCAGCAGGCAGAGCACCAGCACCACCGTGACCACGGCCAGGTTGTCGCCCAGGATTTTTGAATTGAGGAAATCGAAAAATTTAGGCGTATCCACGTACTTGTAGGAGCCATCCGCCTGGAGCACGGCGGTGCTGACTTTCTGTCCACCCGAGACCAGCTTGGCCAGCCCCCGCGCGAACACCATCATGGCCAGCGTGGCGATGAACGGCTGGACCCGGAATTTTGCTATTATCCCGCCCGAGACCGCACCCAGGCCCACTCCGGCCACAACACAGGCAAGCAGCGCCATCCAGGCCGGCCAGCCGTACTGGATGGAGAACAGGCTGAACAGCACGGCATCCAGGGCCAGGATACTGCCCACAGAAAGGTCGATCCCGCCGGTCACGATCACCAGGGTCATGCCGCAGGACAGGATGCCGTAGACCGAAACCTGGCGGAACATGTCGCGGTGGGTGCCCCACTTGTAGAAAGCGCCATCCGCGTTGAAAACCAGCCCCAGGGCGAACACCACGATAAGGGCGGCCAGCGCCCGCACTGTGGGCGAGGCCAACAGTGTCTTGAGGCTGGAGCCGGCTCCGGCATTGGTGGTGGAACCAGACTGCATTTCAGTCTCCCCTTGTGTCAGGCAATCTGAGAAGAACGGCCCATGGCCGCCTGAAGAATATTCTCCTGTGTCGCCTCGGCCCGGTTGAACTCGGCCGTGGCCCGGCCACGGCTGAGCACCAGGATACGGTCGCTCATGGCCAGAAGCTCGGGCATCTCGGAGGTGATCAGCACCACAGCCAAGCCGTCATAGGTCCAGCGGTTCATCAGCTCGTAGATTTCGTGCTTCACGCCGATATCCACCCCGCGGGTGGGCTCATCCAGAAGAAGCACCCGGGGTCCGGTCTCCAGCCACTTGGCCAGGATCACTTTCTGCTGGTTGCCGCCCGATAGGGTGACCACGAGCTGGCCCAGCGAGGCGGCCCTGAGGCGGAGGCTCGCGGCCTGGGCCTCTGCGGCGCGGCGCTCCTCACGGTGACGGAGCCAGCCGCCCGGCGAGAAACGATGCAGCGAGGCCAGGCTGATATTCCGCGTGATGTCCATCTCCGGCACGAAACCGTTGGTCTTGCGGTCGCTGGTCAGAAGGGCCAGGCCACGGCGGATCGAGCGGGCGGGCGAGCCGAGCGGCAGGGGCTCACCGAAAAGACTCACCCGTCCGGCCGCCGGGACGCCGTAGACCCCGAACACCGCGCCCAGGGCCTCGCTGGCCCCGGAGCCCTGCAATCCGGCCAGGCCGAGGATTTCTCCCTCGCGCAGGCTGAAACTGAGGTTTTCGACCAGGGGACGGCCCGAGCCGGCGCTGTCGAGCAGGGTGAGGCCCTCCACGCGCAGGGCCTCGGCCCCGCGCCGTCCGCGGCGCGGCGGGAACTGGCTGGAAAGCTCGCGGCCCACCATCCAGCGCACCAGCTCCGGCTCGGGC
This sequence comes from bacterium, assembly GCA_021372515.1. Classification (NCBI taxonomy): domain Bacteria; species bacterium. The sequence continues at coordinate 32,918 of JAJFUG010000018.1, read as the reverse complement.
AACTCGGCGGCCGGGGCGCAGCCCACCCAGCGCCCGTCGCGCAGCACCGTGATCCGGTCGGCGATGCGGTAGATTTCCTCCATCTTGTGCGAGATATAGACCACCGCGCAGCCGCGGCGCTTGAGGCCCTCGATCAGCCCGAACAGGCGCTCCACCTCCGGGGCGCTGAGCGAGCTGGTCGGCTCGTCCATCACGATCACCCGGGCGTTGCAGGAGAGGGCCTTGGCGATTTCCACCATCTGCTGGATCGAGATGGGGTACTCCTCGGCCGGGCGGGTGACATCCAGGTCCAGGCCCATGCCGGAAAGCACCTCGCGCGCCCGGGCCTGCTGTGCCCGACGGTCGAAAGTTCCGGCCGGGGCGTGTATCTCGCGGCCCAGGAACATGTTGTCAGCCAGACTCAACGTGCCCACCAGCGAAATTTCCTGGTAGATCACCGCGATCCCGGCGGCCAGGGCCTCCTGGGGCGTGCGGAACCGCACCTCGCGTCCGTCCAGCACGATCCGGCCCTCGAAATCGGGGTACACCCCAGCCATGATCTTGATCAGGGTGCTCTTGCCAGCGCCGTTCTCTCCGGCCAGGATATGCACCTCGCCGGGGAACAGATCGAGCGGGACATCGGCGAGCACGCTCACCCCGCCGAAACTCTTGCCGATACCGCTCAGGCTGAGAAGCGGCGACGTTTTGGTATCATCTTTTGTCTGGGGAATGTCCATGGAATAGAAACCTGGTCTGCTGGCTCAGGACTGTTGCGGCCTGCGGGCGGCCGTCACGGAATGCGCTGCGGCATCAAGGCTAAATAGCATAACGCCCGGCGAATGAATAGTCAATGTTATCCGCCGGGCGTTATACATGAATTTAAGGCTCTTACCGGTTCAATACTCCAGATATTGCCGCCCCTGGTGGAACAGGTCGGTGAAGTAGAACGACATCGAATCTTCCGTGTAGCTCATATTGAACTGGGGCTGGTAATTGTCGTTGAACAGGTAAGAGTACTGCGCCACAGCGGCTTCGGGGTCCTGGGCGTAAGCCTTCTGGAACGCGATACCCTCCTGGCAGGCGCGGATCATCGAGGCCATGCCGCTCACCTCGCGGAACCGGTTGGCCAGCTCGGGGTTATCGGCGAAAAGCTTCTCGATCTTGGCCTTGTCCGGGTGCTCGCCGCTCACCAGCACGCTGCCGTCATAGCCCGTGGTCAGGCTGATCTCGGTCGAGGTGTCGATCCCGGCCCGCTGGAACAGTTCATCCAGGTCCTCTTTCAGGGCCGTGGATTTTTCCTTGAGCGCCTCCGGTGAAAATCCATCCAGGATGTTGAGACTCTCCAACAGGCCCCTGGCTTGAGCGCCTGGGTCCTTCTCGGCTTTGTCCTTCGCCTCCGGCGAAATATCGACCGTATCCTCCTGAGTGGTCACGTTCGCGTTTTCATCCTCCGCCGGCGGCGCGGCGGAACCCACGGCGCTGGTGGAGCCGACCCGGGTGGTCTCCCAGGCGGACGCGATCGTCGAGACATCCATGCACACACCTCCCTGTGTCAAGGCTTGAAATTCGGCCGGAATGCCGCAGCGCGCAGGGCGGACATGGACAGTACAGACAGTACAGTCCGGGGGGCGCCTGGCGTGCGGGTCTTAAGCGACTATCTGCTGAGCCTCGGTCCCGTTCTGACCCGTGAGCCAGGCCTGGAGCGAGCCCTCGGAATAGCCCAGGCTCACCTGGGGGTCGTAGCCCTCGTCGAACAGGTACGAGTACTTTTCGAGCGCGGCCTGGGGGTCGGCCTCGTAGGCCTCGCGGAATTCGAGCGCCTGCTGCGAGGCGCTGACAGTCGAGGCCAGCGAGCTGATCTGCTGGAACAGCTCGCTCATCTGGTTGTTCTGCGAGAACAGGGATTCATAGGCGGACTTGTTCGCGCCGGTGCCGTTCAGGACATTCACGTTGCCCAGGGAGTCCAGGCCGAACTGGGTCTGGGAGGAGTTGTCCAGGCCGTAGATATCAGAGGAGTTGTCGAGGTAGTCGAGCAGGCTGGTAGTTTTTTCCCGCATCAGGCTGATAAGTTCATCCATCGAGATGCCGTCCGAGGCGTCGATGCTCGAAAAAAACGAGCTGGCGACCGAGCTGGCGGCGCCCTCGGCCAGGGCCTTGGCCTGGGCGCTGAGCTGGACCAGATCGGTCGAGCCGCTGCCCTCAGTCTCGGAACCGCTCTGTGTGCCGGAGGTGGTCCCCGATTCGGAACTGCTTGAGGTAGCCGAGGTTAGATAAGATTGTAAGGCGGTGACTATAGAACTGACCGAGGACACGTCCATGCCACACCTCCCTGTGCGCGTTGGATGTCTGCCAGTCGTGATCTCGGGAAACTGACCGCGGGGGGCGGTGCAGCCTGTCGTTCCCTTGGGATTGAAAGCCTAAGCTGGCCGGAAAAGGTTGCAAATTCCGTTCCGTCCGGCGCCGGACTGAAAGTGGCTCAGGGCAGTAGTGTCCGGTCAGGGACTTGCAGTGAGAAGTCGAAAGATTCTGTTCTGCTTTGGTTTCGGCCAAAGCAGCAAAGCCAGCGGGGGCCGCAAACTCGTCCCGGCCACATCTCCACTGCAACCTTAAGTGTTTACTGAGCCTTGGCTCCGCTCCCGCGGTGCAGCGGCTGCGCTGCCGCGAATCGCCGCCGTGCGCTGGAGCGCTTTCAAGCTTCGACTCTTCACGAGCAATTACACGCTGCCCATGCTGCAGGCTCAAACAGGTGCGGCCCCCAAAGGCAACAGCGGCGGCCGTCCGGCCGCATGAGGTTTGGCCGTGAGACTGGGTCAAGACATACAGGGACAATCCTTGTGTTCGCCCGTAACATTACCTAACCGGACAAAGCTGGGCTCAGGGGGCTTTCTTTTTCGGCAGGGCGCGGGTCGCCCCGGTGGAGATTCCACCATCCACCAGGATAGTCTGGCCGGTGACATAGGCGCTGGCCTCGCTGGCCAGGAACACCACCGCGCCGTCCAGGTCGGGCGGCGCTCCGGGGCGTTTGAGCGGAATGCGGTCCAGCAGGTACTCGACCCACTCGCGGTCCTCGTACAGCACTTTGTTCTGCTCGGTGCGGAACCAGCCCGGGGCCAGGCAGTTGACCGTGATTCCGTGCAGGCCCCACTCATCGGCCAGGCTCATGGTGAGCTGGCGCACTCCGCCGCGGCTGGCGCAGTAGGGGGCCAGCCCGGCGTAGCCGAACACGCTGGTCACGGAGCCGATGTTGATAATGCGCCCGTAGCCGCGGGCGATCATCCCGCGGGCCACCTCGCGCGCCACGAAAAAAGTGCCGCGCAGGTTGGTGTCGAGCACGGTGTTCCAATCGTCCCAGGTGATTTCCAGTGAACTTTTGCGCACGTTGCAGCCGGCGTTGTTGACCAGGATATCGATTTTCCCGTAGGCGGCCTCGGCCGCGGCGGCCATGGCCGTGATGCTTTCCTCGCGGCGCACGTCCAGCTCCAGGGGCGCCGCGCGCCGTCCCAGGGCCTCGATCTCGCGCCGGAACGGCTCCAAGGCTTCCAGATTACGGCTGGTTATCACCAGGTCGGCCCCGGCGCGAGCCAGCGCCCGTCCGAAATACTGGCCCAGGCCGCGGCTGGCCCCGGTCACCAGCGCCACCCGTCCGCTAAGATCGAACAGCTTGCCGCTCATCGTAACCGCCAGGTTTTCAAGGTTGCAGGATGACTTTGATCAGTCCCCTGCCTCCGGCCCGCAGTCGCTCGAACCAGAGCGCGCCCTCGTCCAGCGGGGCGGCGGCGCTGATCAGCGGCTCCACTCTCACCGCGCCTCCGGCCAGGAGGTCGAGGCAGAGGGGGTATTCGCCCGCGGAGGCGCAGGAGCCGTAGAGGGTCAGCTCACGGGCCACCACCCGCTGCAGGGGCAGGCTGACTTTCGGGCTGATATTGCCGATCAGGCAGAGTGCCCCGCCCTTGCGCAGCGAGCCCACGCATGCGCCTAACGAGGCCTCCAGGCCCACAGCGTCGAACGCGGCATCCACCCCGCGGCCGGCGGTCAGGCGCTCGATCCGCTCCATGACCGGCCCCGCTCCCGGATCGAGAACCTCATCCGCCCCCAGCTCGCGGGCCAGGGCCAGGCGGGAGGGATCGGGGTCGCTGACCAGGACCCGCCGGAACCCGCGCAGCTTGAGCAGTTGCACGAGCAGAAGGCCGATCATGCCGGCCCCGGCCACCAGCGCCGTGCCGTCCATTTCCAGCGGCACGCGCTCCACCGCGTGCACGGCCACGGAGAGCGGCTCCACCACCGCGGCCTGCTCGAATGTGAGTCCCGCGGGCAGCTCGTAGACACAGCGCGCCGGCACGCAGACATATTCGGCGAAAGCCCCGTCGCGGCGGTACTCGTCGCAGGAGACGCCAATCACCTGGCGGCTGTCGCAGAGGTTGACCTTGCCGGCCTGGCAGAAACGGCATTCGCCGCAATAGATCGTGGAATCGAAAGTCACCCGTGCACCCACCGCCGGGCCGGAGACGCCCTGTCCCAGGACCGCCACCTCTCCCGCCGCCTCGTGGCCCATCACCAGCGGTGGCACGCGCCGCCCCGTGCTGCCGTCCAGCCCATGGACATCGCTGCCGCAGATTCCGCAGGCGCGCACCCGCACCAGGATTTCCCCCGGTCCGGGCGTCGGGCCGGGCAACTCTCTCAGCACCAGACTGCTGTAAGCCTCAAGCAGCAGAGCTTTCATAACGGCGTCCTCCACAAGTGGTGCGGCCGGCATCGCAGAGCCCCGGAACACCCAACCTCCGCCGCACAATATTAGCCGCATCCCGGCGGCGCGTCAATCCGCCCGTGGGCCGCTCGCGCACCCCGCGGGCAATCCGGTTGACACCGTGCGCTGCACCTATTAGCGTTAGCCCGTAACTCTCACTTTGGACAATCGGGAAAAGACCGGAGGGACACATGTCGGAAAAGAGAAAGCTGCCCCAGGCCAAGGGGCCTTATTCGCTGTGGGTCAAGGCGGGCGATTTCATCTATGTCTCGGGCCAGGGCCCGCTGGATGTCGAGACCGGGCAGGTGGTGCTCCAGGACATCCAGACCCAGACCCGCCTCTGCCTGCAGAACATCGAGGCGATCCTTCAGGATGCTGGCGCGGGCCTGGCCGATGTGGTCAAGACCACCGTGTTCCTGACCGACATGGCCGATTTCGGCCGGATGAACGAGGTCTACGCCGGGTTTTTCGGCCAGGTCAAGCCCGCCCGGACCACGGTGCAGGCCGCGGCCCTGCCCATGGGCATAGCGGTGGAGATCGAGGCGGTGGCGGTGGATCCGCAGTCGAAAGCCAAGGTTACGCGCTATCAGGGGTGATCCCTGTGGCGGCGGGTGGGGCTGCTGATCAACCGGCGGCAGGAGTATCCTGGGTCTTGGATTTCGCCGCCGAGGGCTCCCCTTCCTTGGATGCGTTCTCCTGCGACAACTTGTTGAACATCTGTGACAGGCTGTCGTTGAATGGAGCGCTCTTGTCGCCACCAGCGGCTTCCGCAGCCGGCGCGGCCTCGGCGACGCCCTCCTGCGCCGGCGTCTCCCCGGCTTTGGCCGGCGCGACCTCACCGGGCTTGGGGGCGTTCTCCGGCGGCGGACCCGCGGTGACCTTGATCGGCTCGACCGCTTTGGGCTGCTGGCCGGAGGTCTCTTCCTTGATCTCGTCGTAGAACTCGCTGTAGAAATCCATCAGCTTGGGGGTGAGCAGCTTGCAGCGGTGGTAATCGTTGGGGGCCAGCTCACCCAGCTTGACAATCAGCTTGACCGCCCGGACCGAAAGCTCGATCCAGCGGCAGGCGGTCACCCGCTTGCGGCACACAAACAGGGTCGGGCTGCGGAACCCGGTCAGCGGGTAAGCCGTGGCCGAATCGTAGGGGCATTCGGCCAGCAGGCGTTCCATCTCGGAGTAAAAGTCGAATATGTCTTTCAGGTTCAGGCTGAGCGTGAGCGCCTGGACCGACCTGTCGTTGAGCTGGTGCTCGAAGGCTTTGACATTCATCCGGTCCACCACCCGGCGCGGCTCATCCGGCTCGCCGAACAAACCGCACTCCCGCCGCAGGAAATATTCCACCACCACCAGGATATTGGCGCAGATGGATTGGTAATCCTCCCCGGTCACGAAATCGCGCCGCCCGAGCTGATAGCTGCACAGGGCCTCCAGGCAGTACCTGAGATTTTCGTCCACGAGCGTCTTCTCAATCTTCTTCAGGTCTTTCAGGATCAGGGTCCAGTAAAGCTTGGCCCGGTCCTGGTCCGCCTGCTCCGCCAGGGCCGCCAGGTTCATTATCGCGCCGTAATTGTGGATCAGGGCGGCGCTGAACAGCGGCACCGCTTTCTCGCGCTCGTTGCCGAAATATTCTTTCAGCAGCGGGGTGCGGGTCAGCGCCAGGGCCAGGATCGCCGAATTGAGCGCCTGGTCCAGGAAAGAAAGGGATTTTTTCAGTTTCGAGCTTTCGCAGCTCAGCCGCATCTGGTGCACGGTCAACACCAGGTCGGGCGAGGCCAGGGCCAGGTCGGCCACGGCGGTCAGGTCGGCGCTCACCAGGGAGAACAGGTCACGGAACAACTTGGTCTTGATCCGCCGGTCCATGATCACCATCAGCCGTTCCATGATTTCCTGGCGGAACTTGGCGAGGATCTTGTCCCCGCGTTTGAGACGGAAGCAGAAATTGATCTTGGGGTTGGCCTCGCGCATGCTGAGCAGGCGCTTGAAATTCTCGTGGGTCAGCTCGGTGTCATGCGACAGGACAATGGCGCCCTTGTCGCGCAGCAGATCCTCGGCCAGGATGATCCCGTCCAGGAAAACACCGGCGTTGATCGCGTGGAAACGTGCGAACGAGGCCATGGTGTCGAGGTTTTGGACCTCGATGACATCCTTATCGAAGGTGAACGACATCTTTTTCTTTCCGTTTCAGCCCAAGAGGGGGGGGACTCTGCATCCTTCACTCGAGCGTCAAGAGACCAAAGACGAGGGGTTGGTTTTTCCTGAATTGATAGCTTATCCGACCATCGTTCTAATTATTATAAAAAACACTCCGCGGATCAAGCTTTGTCTCAAGGCTGCTTGACGGGGGCTGAAAGCTGCCGGGCCAGCCAGCGGATCGAATCCTCGTACCAGCCCTCAGAAGCGCCGTGCCCGACCAGGGTGTGGCAGTCGATCCGCTTGGGTCCCTTGACGTTGTTGTAGGCGGCGAACACGGTGGTCGGGGGGCAGAACGGGTCGATGAAGCCCACGCCGATCCGGGCGGGGACATTGATGAACCCGGCGATCAGGGCGGCGTCGTAATAGCCGCAGGTGCGCTCGATGCGCTCCCGGGCGGCGTACTGGAAGATGCCCGGCCAACCCGAGGGCCGGCCGTGAAAGCGGCCAGTATGGTCGCACATGACCGGCACGTTGGCCACCACGGCCTTGATCCGGCTGTCCAGCCCGGCGGTGATCAGGCTGAGCCCGCCACCCTGGCTGCCGCCGGTGATGCCGATACGGCTGCTGTCCACATCCGGCCGCGAGCAGAGGTAGTCGATGGCGCGGATCACGCCCAGCACGGCGCGACGGTAGTAGAAACGGTAAGGGTCATCCGCGCCGAAGCCGCGGTAGGCGTCCAGCACCCCGTTCTCCTGATAGCGGTAATATTCGGCCTCTCGACCCAGCTCCAGGCCGTGGATCTCCAGGGCCAGGGTCACCAGGCCCTCGCGGGCCATGATCGTGCGTGTGTCCGGGTCGTATACTCCGGCGTAGGGGGCGTAGATCGCGGCCGGGAAAGGCCCCTTGCCCGGCGGCACGGTCAGCCAGCCGCTGATCCGGGTCCCGTCGTTGACCACCAGGCTGAGCTTGTAGCGCTTCGCGCCCGGTATCTCATTCTGCTCCACCTCCTCCAAACGCGGGTCCATCGGCAAGCGCAGAAGCTCGGCGCGGCCGTTGCGCCAGAAACGGTCGAAATCGACCGGCAGCACGCCCGTCGGACGGATCGCGTAGGGGTCGAAACCGCAGCCGCAGGCGGTCTGGAGTGTGTCGGGCCCGGCGGCCAGGGTCAGGTCCAGGCGCAGGAACCCCGGACGGTCGAGGCTGCCGGCCAGGTCGATCCTTCCGCCACGGGTGGCAAGGCGGCCCTGGGCGATCCGGTCCGCCCCATCCAGGCTGAGGCTGTACTCCAGGGTCATTTCCTGGTCACGACTCAGCGCCGGACGGATATCCACGCTGAACCGCGCGCTGTCGCCCAGGCTGTAGATATGGTCCGGCCGGTCGGCGCTGACTGTCAGGCGAAGGCTGTCCGGCCCCGCGGCGGTCTGTGCCTGGGCTATCGCAAAGCTGAGCAGAAGCGCCGCCGTAACTGTATTAAGAAGCAATAATTTACGCATGGCGTCACTTGCCTCCCCTGGCGGCCTTGCTCTCGTTAAGACGCTCGAGCAGCCAGGCCCCGGCGATTTTCTGCCAGTCCGGCCCGAACGAGTGGCCCATGTCCGGGTAATTGTCGATGATCTTGGGGCCCTTGATATTGTTGAACGCGGCATAGACCGAGGTCGGGGCGCAGGTCCGGTCGATGAAGCCCACGGCCAGGCGCGCCGGCACGTTGATCAGGCCCGCGTTCAGGGCGGCGTCGTAGTAGGCGCTGGTGCGGCGCACGCAATCGCGGCTGTCGGCGCGCAGCAGCCGCGGCCAGCCCGAGGGCCGTCCGTACAGACTGCCGGTGTGATCGCACATGGCGGGCACGTTGGCGGTGAGGGCCTTGATCCGGCTGTCCAGACCGGCAACCAGGAGGCTCAGGGCCCCGCCCTGGCTGGAGCCGGCGATGGCCAGGCGGGTGGTGTCCACATCCGGCCGCGAGGCCAGATAGTCCAGGGCACGGAAACAACCCTGGATCACCCGCCGGTAGTAGTACTGGTAGGGGTCATCGCAGCCGAAAAGCTGGTAGCCGGACAGCAGGGCGTCGTTCAGGTTGCGGTAGTAGCTGTCCTCGCGGTCCTGCGGGATGCCGTGGACATCGATGGCCAGGCAGAGGAAACCGGCGCGGATATAGTCACCCCAGGGCTTGATCACACCCACTCCCGCCCCGGGCACCATCAGCACGGCAGGGAACGGCCCCTGGCCCTCGGGCACGGCCAGACGGCCGTAGACCCGCGTGCCGTTCACGTTACCCAGGCTCACAAGATAGTGGGCCGCGCCGGGCAACGTGGTATCCGCAACCGGCTGCACCTGGGCGTCAACCGGGGTGCGCCAGAGCTGGGCGCGGGCCTCGCGCCAGAAACGGTCGAAATCCTCGGGCAGGATGTTGGTCGGACGGATGGCGCGCGGGTCGAAACCGCCGGCCACTGTCTTGCGCACCGTGTCAGCCCCCGAGACCGCGGTCAGTTCCAGGCGCAGGAAACCGGGACGGTCGAGCTTGCCGCTGAAACTCAGGCGGCCGTCCTTGCTCCCGCGGCTCCCCTCATCGAGAGTGCGCTCCCCGTCCTCGCTAAGACGGTAGCTGACCGTGAAAGGGGCTTTCCTGCCGGAGTTACGCATGATCTCCACACTGAACAACGCGCTGTCGCCCAGACTGTAAAGGCAGTCGGCGTGGTCCAGCCTGGCGTTGATCTCGAGGGGGGCTTTCTTTTCCGTGTCGGGCGCGGCGGCATACAGGCTCACCGCGGCCAGTGTCAGAAACAGGAGGACAAGCAGGCGTTTCATCGTCTCTCTCCGGCGGAAACGGGTGGCTGAAATGTAACGGCAGGGGTTGTTTACGGGTGCGGTCCGGCCTGTCAGGCCAGCCCTGACAATCTATACTTTTCGCTCCCGGATGCAATCCGAAAGACGGCAGAGGTTTCCTTTATAAAGCCATGCCAGAAAACCCACAAGCTTGCTTGTGGGATGAATGGCATCCATTTTAGCAGGGGTTTTTAGGGGGCAGCGCGCCCCCTAATAATCGTTTGCGGTCAAATCCGACGGGAGGTAATTTAGCTTCCGGGAGGATTTGACCATGAGCTTAAAGAGTGGTTCACACACAAAATACGATTTGAAGTATCATTTCGTGTGGTGCCCAAAGTATCGCAAAGTGGTGTTGTCTGGCAATATAGGGGAATATTTATCGCACCTGATATATGAAATAGCCGAGCGATATGAATTTGAGGTGGTGGAGTTGGCAGTTCTCGCGGACCACGTACATATGTTCGTAAGTGCGAATCCGGATGACAGTCCATCAGGGTTAATCCAAACGATAAAAAGTATAACCGCGCGAGAACTGTTCAAAAAGTATCCGAGCATCAAGCGCCAGTTGTGGGGTGGCGCACTGTGGGAGCGAGGCTATTTCGTAATGAGTTCGGGTACAGGCACCACAGACGAAATGATACGGCAATATATCAAAGAACAGAGGCCGGGGACGGCCGCAAACGATCAGCCGAACTTGTTCGGCTGACAAAAGCCGCCGAGCTTGCTCGGCGGTAGTTTACTCCACGGGCAGGATTATCAGGCGCCCGCCGTCCGGGCTTTCCAGCCGGAACCCGCCAAAAGTGACATGCCCGCTGCGGTCGGCCGTGGTGACAGTATCGATCAGCGCGGCGCTGTCCGGAGCGCACTCCACCAGCCGCACGCGCGCACCGGGCGAAACCCGGAAATGCTGGACCCGCCGCGGGGTGATATCCACGCCGAGCGGAAAAATCCCGCCCGCGCCCTCATAGCGGACAGTGGCCTCGTAGCGCCCGGGGGTGTCCAGGATATCGCTCCACTCCAGGCCGTAGTTGAAAAACCCGGCCGAGTCGCCTGCCGCCGTATCACCCGCGCCGGGGTCGCTGTCGTGGGAGGCCCGGCTGAACGCCAGGTAGCTGCGGTCCAACGGAAGAAGGCCGGCCAGCCATGCGGGGTCGTGGCATTTGCGGAACCAGGGCTCGGGGCCGCTCATGCAGGTGGCGTGGTCGCGGTTGTCCCAGGCGATCAGGCAACCGGCGCGGACACTGTCCAGGAAACGGTAGTAGCGCGGGTTTGGTTTCCAGGGGATAGACATGTCATGACGTGCGTTGCTTATCACCAGAAACGGCAGGTCGCGGCCGCTGGCGGCGGATTCGGCCAGGACCGAGCGGGAGTCCATCCGGGTGCGCAGGCTGGGGCTGTCGCTGCACGGGCGGTCGAGGGGACCGCAGAAAGCGGCAAGACGCTTTTCGCTGCCGCCCCACTCCGGGCCGAAATAGCCGACCAGCGGAACATCCGAGACCACGGCGCAGAAAAGCTCGGGATGCCTGAGGCCCCAGGACAGGCCGCCGCAGCCGCCCATGGAGCCGCCCTCCAGGACCATGCGGGTGATGTCGGGGCGAAAATACCGCCGCGCCCAGCCCATGAGCCAGAGGTTGCGCCGCTCGGTGAAATTGACCGGCGTGCCCAGGGCCATGGAGTCCGGGTCGAAGATACGGTCGTTGTAGCCGTACCAGAAAGTGTCGATGGCCGGGGAGAAATGATCGCGTTTGTCCCAGCTCTCCCTGAGCGTGCGGCCGACCCAGGTCCGGTCGGTGGGGGTGATCTGCAGGTGACTGTCAGTCACTGCGGCGAAAAACTTGAACGGCAGTCCCTCGCGCCAGCCGGTCTCGGGGCCGCCGAAAGCCAGCCAGCCGACTTTCTCCCGTCCGCCGCGGCCGTGAAGGCTCATCACCACGGGCAGGCCCTCGGCCGCGCCGACGGCGGGCTTGTCTCCGGGAGCGCCCTGCCAGACCGGCTCCACCGGCTGGACAGCCTGCTCCACGGGGTTCGCCAGGCTGTTCACCCCTAGAACGACACGGGAGTCCTCCACGCCGCCGGCAGTCATCGTGACCGCGTAGAAGGCTTTCCCCGGATCACCCGGTGCGACCGTGTGTACGAACAGCCCCATCTGCGGGTCCAGGGCCGGGCCGCCCTCGCGGATCACGAAACCAGTCGGTTTGTACGATCCAGCGGAATCGTCCTCGAAATAGGTGGCCGGGTCGCCCCACCAATCGCGGGCGGAGTTGGCCTCGATGCGGCTGGCCAGGAGCCGCGCCCGGCCGAGGCTTTCGAGCGGACTGTCGCCGATGTAGACATTGAACGTGCCGCCATGGGCGCCGGCCGGCTCACGCCAGGTGAGAAACACCTGGCCGTGACGGAACTCGGCCGCAAGGCCGCTCACCGGCAATTGGGCGGAACGCACCGGTGAACTGAGGGCAAGACAGGCGCAAAGGACAGACAGGCAGCGGATGGGTTTCATGTTCGGCCTCGGGGTGGCGTTCGGGTGGATTGGTCCGCTAAAGATACAATCCCGAAGCCGTGGGGCCAACTATTTCAGCCCTCCGCTGTCTGGTCCTCCGGCCGGTATTCGAGGATGTCGCCGGGCTGGCACTCCAGGGCGGCGCAGATCGCCTCCAGGGTGGAAAAACGCACGGCACGGGCCTTGCCGGTCTTGAGCACGGAGAGATTGGCGATAGTCACCCCCACCCGCTCGGCCAGCTCGGTCAGGCTCATCTTGCGGCGCACCAGCATCAGGTCGAGATTTATAAATATTGGCATGTCGCGCCTTAGACAGTCAGGTCGTGTTCCTGCTGCAAGTCGACGCCGGCCTGGAAGATACTGGCAAGCAGCAGGATGACCAGACCGAGGAAAATGAACAACAAATCTATTTGCGGCATAACAGTCAAAGTACAATCCACAGGGACGGGAACGTGTTTTCTCAGATATAAAGCTGCGTAGGTACTAAGGACAGACTGAAGAACTGTGCCGGAAATGACCAGCCATCCGATATCTCTTATGTCCTTAGGGTTCGCCGGATCGAACGGCCGCCCCTCTCGCACTCTCTGGAGCAGTCGTTTTAGACGCACGGCCAGAAAATAGCCTATCAGTGCTTCTAAAAAAAATACAACCCACTGCGGATAGACAACAGCCGGGATATTACCGATCATTGTCACATTGCCGTAGCTTTCAATAAAAACATCGCCTTTCGCACAGTCGACTATTTTTGGAAGCACATCTTTGAATTGCAGTTGGAATGATTCCCCACCAGGAAGAAAGAACCCTTTCAGCTTTATCTGGCAAAAAACAAAGAGTAGCGGAATAACGATCATAAATACTATTGAAAGAACCCAATTGGCGCGGACACAAAAAGACAGAAGTTTGGACACATGTACAGGGCGTTCCTCACTCATCACTGACCTCTGTCGGTTGAGGGTTTGAGATGAAAGGGATGCTCAACCGTACTACCATTTTTATCGTTTGTCAATAATGTTTTACCGCTTTTCAACAATCCAAGAAACAGAACCGGCAACAGCCCACGACACTCCCCCTTGCACCTGCCGCAACCCGCATTATCTTCTGAGCAATCCCGAGACAACCCGCCAATTCAAGCCCGAAAGTGAGGCAGAGCCATGCGAGAGAAAATAGTGATGATCGGCGCGGGCAGCGCCATGTTCACCTGCGGCCTGCTGGGAGACCTCCTGCGCAAGGGCTGGCCGGCCGAGGTGGCCCTGGTCGATATCGACCCGTCCGCCCTGGAGGTGGCCGAGCGTCTGGCCCGCAAGATGGTGGCCGCGCACAACGCGCCGGTCACGATCAGCGCCCACACCGACCGCCGCACTGCCCTGCCCGGGGCCACGGCCGTGATCTGCACTATCGGCGTGGGGGGCCGCCGCGCCTGGGAGCAGGATGTGTTCATCCCGCGCAAGCATGGTATCTTCCAGCCCGTGGGCGACACCGCCCTTCCCGGCGGCACCTCGCGCGCCATGCGCATGATCCCGGTGATGGTGGCCGTGGCGCAGGATGTGCTCGAACTTTGCCCGGAGGCCCTGTTCTTCAACTACTCGAACCCCATGGCCGCGATCTGCCGGGCGGTGCGCAAATATACCCCGGCCAATATGGTCGGCCTGTGCCACGGGGTGACCGAGGCGGCGCATTTCCTGGCCGAGCAGCTCAATGTCCCGTTCGCCGAACTGGAGTACACCGCCGTGGGCCTCAACCACCTGACCTGGATCATCCAGCCCCGCCAGGGCCGGACCGACCTGACCGAGCACCTGTTCGACACCTGCCGGGCGGGACTGGCCGAACCGCTGGCCGAGGGCGCCCTGGGTGAGCTGTTCCTGGCCCGCGGCTCCTGGGAGGCCCTCCCCGGCGAACAGCCGCCGCGCCACCCGGCCACCCTGGAGCTGACCCTTCAGTTCGGCGCGTTCCCCGCCCCGATGGACCGTCATATCACCGAGTTTTTCCCCTCAATGTTCAGCCGCGAGGGGACCTACTACGGCAAGACCCTGGGCACGGAGGCTTTCAGTTTCGAGCGCACTATCGCCAAGGGCGATAACGAGTTCGAGGCCATGCGCGAGGAGGCCGTCGCCGCGGGACCCTTGAGCGCGCACTATTTCGAGCGTTTCTCTGGCGAACACGAGCAGGTGATGGACATTATCGAGAGCCTGCGCACGGGCAACGGCCGTGTCTACTCGGCCAACGTGCCCAACACCGGCCAGGCGCCCAACCTTCCCCCGGACGCCGTGCTCGAATGTCCCTGCCGGGCGACCACAAAGGGGATGGAGCCGCTGAAAGTCGCCGCTTTGCCATCCGGAGCGGCTGGTGTGATCGCGCAACGTCTGGCCTGGATCGAGACACTGGCCGAGGCCGCGATGGAGGGCAGCCGGGACAAGTTCATCCAGGCGCTGATTTTAGACGGGGCGGTGAAATCACCCTCCGAGGCGACCGCCCTTGCGGATGACCTCTTGCAGGCGCATAAAGAATACCTGCCGAAGATTTGACACGGGCGTGCGGGGCGGGCCGGCATCCTTTTTGCCCGCCCGCCGGAGGTGCGAGGCCTGCCGGCCGCGGCTCATGCAAAAAGGCTGCCGGCCCGCCCCCCTGTTTTGTTCGGCTCCGCAAGTAAAACTCGAATCCACACAAAAAGGCGAGAGGCACAGCGCACCGTGCCTCCCGCCTTATGTTTTCTGCTTTCTGTCTAAACTTACCAGGACGGCGTCAGGTCGTAGAATTCGTATTTCTCCAGCTTACCCACCCTGATATACCGTCGGCTGACCACCGGCTCGCTCCTGCCCGCGGGGGTAAACTCGGCCAGCAGGAGGTAGCCGCCGGGCTGGGCGGGAAGGCTCAGCATGGTGGCGCGGTTCTCGCGGTAGAACCGTGGGATGGTCATGGTGAGGCTCTGCGACAAGACCTCCCGGCCGGTCGAATCCAGAAGGCGCACTTTCACCGCACCGCTCGCATCCGCGGGCAGGTCGTTCACCCCCACCAGGTTCACCACCAGCTCGCTCCCCGGCTCCAGCGGCGGCACGTGCTTCATCCAGCGCTGGTCGGTCAGGTTGAGGAATACCGCGGCCGGAGCGAAACAGTGTTTGAACCATTTGAGGGTCGGTGAGGGTTCGAGCTTGGCGATCGGGTTCAGGAACCAGTCGCCGGTGAACCCCAGGTCGTTGGTCAGGTAGCAGAAAGCCAGCACCCCGGCGAACGAGCGCTCGGCGCGCAACCATTCGGTCTCGGCCTGCAGCCAGTAGGCCTGCAGTTCGCGGCGCTGCTCCGGGGTGGCGTCCGGCCCGGTGTAGTAGTTATACCCGTTCACCGTGAGCTTGGCAGGAAGCCCGTTGCGCCAGAGCCAGATCCAGCCGTACTCGTTGACCAGTTGGGCCGAGCTGCTGTAGAGAAAATCCCTGAAATCGGCGGGCCAGCGGTCCAGACGGCCCAGGTCATAGGGCTCTTTTTCGATATCCTGGACAAATTGATCGTGGTGGCTCACCGCCCGGTACGGGTGCGGCTCGTCCATCTCGTCCTGCTGCATCTGTTCGGAGGTCATGTAGCCGGCGTCCCAGATACGGGTCGGGTCGAGCCGTTTCAGCTCCGGGATCAGGTGGTTGCCGATATAGTCATCCCAGTTCTCGTTGATCCCGTCCCAGATGATTATGCTCGGGTGGCTGCCATCCGACCAGACCCAGTCGCGGTACTCGGTGCGCGTTTCCTCGTCCCAGCCGTGGTTCTGCCAGTAGAGCCACTCGTTCTGCAGCATCAGGCCGCAGGAGTCGGCGATGTCGTACCAGAAATCGGGGCAGATACCCACACAGACCCGCATGGCGTTCCAGTCCAGCTTCTTGGGGATCTCGGCCATCAGACGGCGGGTCCACTCGCGGTCCCAGGGCAGGGCGCGGCACTCGGGGTCCTCGAAGAACCGGTGCAGGGTGATATTGGTCCCGCGCAGAATAGTTTCCTGACCGTTGAGCGTAAAATGCTTGCCCCGGCGGCCGAAATCACGCAGGCCGAAAGTCTTTTCCACCCGGTCGCTCAGTTTGCTGGACTGGTCCTTGAGGCTCACTGTCACCGTGTAGCGGAACGGGTCCTCCGGGGTCCAGGGATGCGCTGCGGCGAACGGCATCTCAAGGGCCAGCTCGGTAAGGTTGTCGCGCTTTAGGGCGACAGTGGTGACAAACGGCCCGGCCGCCCGGGCGCCGCTCAGCTTTTCGCGCACCACGGCCTCCACCCGGCAGGAGTCCCACATACGGTCGCCGTAGCGGATCTGGGCCGGGTAGAAATCGCGCAGAAGGAGCTTGAGCGTAGCCTTTTTCGCGGCCAGCTCGGGCAGGACCAGGGCCCGGTCCACCCGGTAGTTGCCGCTGAAAGTGACGAACACGTCATCCCAGATGCCCGGCCAGTAGGTGACTTTCTCCTTGTCCGTGCTGCCCGGGGCCTGGGAGGGCAGCCACTTGCGGTCGCCCACGCAGACCAGTATCTCGTTCTCCGCCCCCGGGCGAAGCGCCGTTCCTGCCGGAAACTCCACCGGCGTGTAGCAGGCCATCGACTCACCAAGCTTGCGCCCGTTCAGGTAGACAGTGGTCACGTACTTGCTCTTGAGCAGGGTCACCACTGCCTCGCGTCCGGCCAGGGCGGCGCTCACGCTGAATTTGCGGCGGTACCAGTTGTAGCGTGGCTGATAGTCGCCCTTGTAGTAGGCCTCCAACTGCTCGATCTTCGGCTCGGCCAGGAAAATCAGCCCCGGCACCGGTATCTTGCGGCTGAACTTGGCGGGCGGGAACGCCTCAGCAGTCTGGGCGAACTCCCACGTGCCGTTCAGGTCGATCCGCGTGCGCCCCTCCTGCGCGGCCAGGGGCGCGGCCGCCGCCAGGCACAGACATACGGAAAGAAAAATTCTGTTCATCGGCGTCCCCTCGGGTTACAGTCCGTGAGTTCTTTCCCAGCAACAGTTTACATGCTGTATAAGTAGGTGAACTTGAGCACCAGCATCCGGTCCTGGACATCGTGCAGGGCCGAGGCGTAGGTGTTGCGATTTTCATTGAATACAAGATAGATGTGACTTTTAGGCTTGTAAATGTAATCCAGCAGGAAATTGGTCCGCACCTTGTTGTCCGCGTCATTCCACTGTACGTAGCACTTGGCGAACAGGTCCGGGCTGAACGACCAGGTCCAGCGGCCCATCAGGATATTGGCGTTGAACGTGCCCCGCAGAAGGTCCAGGTGCTCGTAGGTGTAGCCCAGGTCCATGTTCAGGCTGTTGGAGACCTTGGTGTTGCTGGTGAAACTGTAGCTGTAGGTCCGGCCGTCCAGCTCGTCCCCCCAGCGCAGCGAGACACTGCCTGCCAGCGGGCGCGAGCGGTAGGAGTTGAAATTTACGTGGTAGTGGGTCCCCAGGTAGCTCCCGGGCTCAATCGGGATATCCTGGATGTAATCCTCTTCCGGCAGGTAATCCAGCTTGCGGTGCACCCCGAAATCGAAATAGTCCTCGCTCTTCAGGGTGAACAGAGTGTTGATCCGGAACTCGCGGGTGAGCAACGTGTTGTGGTTGTCGGTCAGGTAGTCGTTGTCGCTGACCAGGGAGAGGCTCTTGAAATACTCGTTGTTCAGCCACTTGGTGAAACTGAGCGTTGCATCCGTGCTGCGGACATTCTCCCGCGCGATGAAACTCATCTCGGGACGGAACAGGGTGTCGATGAAAGCGTAGTGCAGGGCGAAATCCACCCAGTCCTTGTTAATGATAAAACCGGCATCCCCGGCCCAGTTACGCGAGCTGACCCCGGGGGCCATGTTCACCGCCATCGAGCCGTTGAGGCTGAACTCCGGGGTGAGGGCGAAAAAGCAGTCCGAGCCCACGGCCCGCGAATAGCTGTCGCCGGAGGATTGCTTGTTCAGGAACATCATGCCGATATTGGAGTTGCGCAGAAAGTCACGCCGGATTTTGATTGCGGTGAAATTGGTCGAGGACGAATGTTCACCCCCCTCCAGTTCGGCCGACTTGCTCTGGAAATTGAGCACACCCAGCGACCAGCCGCCGGCGCGCCCGGCTATCTTGGCCCCGCCGTAGAGCGGCACCCGCTGCTCGTCCACGATCCCGATCGTGCGCGACTCGAACAGCGTGTAGAGGCTGGAGCTGCTCACCCCAACCAGGGTGCCGCCGCTCTGGCCGGTGGAGCCGAACTGGAACATCCCGGCGCTCTGCAGGAAAAAGTCACGCTTCTCGGGCAGGTCCACGTTGAACCGGGTCACGTTGACCACGGCTTCCTCGGCCTCGGCCTGGGCGAAATCGGTGTTGTAGGAGAAATCGAACGCGAGTTGCGGTGTGGCGTGGTAGCGCACATCCAGGCCGCCATCGAACTGCGAGTCGAAATTGCGTGGGTCGTAAACGTACGTTTTGCCGGTGGTCAGGGAGGGCTCCAGCTCCAGGTTAAGCCCGCCCTTGGGGGTGTTTATCCCGCGCAGGGTGGCGAACAGCGAGCCCTTGAACTTGCCGTTGTGCCCCAGCCCCCGCGGGATCGGGGCCAGGTAGGTGATCTCCTTGCAGTGCTTGACCTCGCGGGTGATGTTGAGGCCCCAGTCCACGTTCTCGCCTTCCAGGTAGCGGATCGACTTGAACGGGATCGACATCTCGACGTTCCAGCCCAGGCTGTCGACCGAGGTCTTGCACCACCAGACGCAGTCCCAGCTCTTGTTGATATGGTCGCCCTCATCGCTGATGATGGCGTCCACCATGGCGCCGAACGGGTTGGTGCCGAAAGCGTAGCTGTTGCGGCGGTCGTGGAACGTGTCGATGAGCAGCTCCAGAGCGTCATCGCTCAGAAAGCTGCCGTCGTGACGCTTGACCGAGGCGTAGATACGGCCGGGCTCGGTGTCACGGCAGTTGATGCCGAAATACAGGTTGTGCTCATCCTGCAGCACCCGTATCTCGGTGATCTGGCTGGAGGGCTCCCGGTCCAGGGGCTCCTGCTGGTAGAACCGTCCGCTCCAGGCCCGGGCCGACTCCCAGGCCGGATCATCCAGATGGCCGTCCACCCGGATCGGCCCAGTGGCCCGACTGACAAACACCTCGCGGTCCGAGGCCTCGATCGGTGCGCTCCGGAGGCCTGTCTCCTGACTGTCCCGCGCCCGGACCGGCCCGGCCAGGCCCAGACCTGCCAGCAGAACGACTGTCTGCGCTACGCTCACAACTGCTCTCGACCGGATCAAAGACCTCTCCTCGGGGGCTGGGTGGCATCAATCGCACGGAAACGGATAATTCGTTGCCCGGCGTGAAAATAAACGCGTCTGCGCCGCAAAATGAGAATATCTATACCGGACTGTCCTGTTTTGTCAAGGACACAAAGCCGACCGTCCGGGAAGCGGGAGGGAAGAATGGGCTCATCAGTCCGGATGGCTGGTCGCGGAAGGGGGGCAGGAACTTGACATTATTTCCCGGTAAAGGCATATTTGTTCAAATGGATCAAATTGTACAACTCGTACCATCGGAGGGTCAAATGTCATCGCTCAATGCCTCCAAGACAAGGATACCACCGGACACTTTCAACCGGGTGGCCTACAACGGTGAGCGGGTGGAGATTCATCACCGCAGCGGCGCCTCGCTGTTTCTGATTTCAGCCGAGGATATGGAGCTGCTGGAAACCGCCGAGGACCTGCTCGACCTGCAGGCTGTCCATAAAGCGCTTGAGGAAATGAAAGCCAAAGGCGAATCCCCCCTGGCCTGGGATGAGGCGAAAAAGAGGTTGGGATTGTGAGCCGCTACGAAATCACGATCCTGCCCGCGGCGCTCAAGCAGCTCGAATCCCTCCCGGTCGGCATCCGCCGCCGTATCGCGGCCGGGATCGACAGCCTGTCCGACAATCCCCGCCCGGAGGGATGCCGCAAACTGGCTGGCTCGGACAATCTCTACCGGCTCCGTCAGGGTGATTACCGGGTCGTTTACGAGGTCCGGGACGCGGTGCTGGTCGTGCTGGTGATCCGTCTCGGCCACAGGAAGGACATTTACCGGCGTTGAACTGAGTGGTGTACGCCGCGCAGGGATATGCAGAAGTGTTTCCACCCTTTCCGCACGCCTCGTATCGCTCCCCGCTTCCTTAACGAGTCCGCGCAGACCGGCAAACAAACGGAGGCGGCCGGTCATCGGTTGACAGGCCGCCTCCGCGAAAGTGATTACAATTCCGAAGCCGCTCAGGGCGCGGCGCTGAGCGAGGGCTCGGCGTGCGCCAGACGGCGGGTGGAGAGCACGGTCAGACTGGAGGGCGGCAGCACGCGCGTCAGGCTCCCTCCGCCCGCGGCCACATCGAGCGAGTCCAGCGGCTCGATCTGCAGCGCGGGGTTGTCCTTGCCCTCGGGAGTTACGCAGTAAACATACAGCTTGCAAGCCTGGCCCAGGCCGGTCAGGTCGAGGGAGGTCTCCTGGTCCTTGTCCTCGTCGTTCAGCACGGCCACGGTCAGCGCACCGTCCGGCGCGCGCAGGCTTGCGGCGACCACTCTCTGCACGCCGCTGGAGTCCGCCCCGCCGGTCACGTGCGTGGCCAGGACCTCGGAGTTCTTGGCGATGAAACGGGTGAGCAGGCCGTAGACAAAATAGCTGTTCGGGAAGGGCGTGAACTCCGAGCGCAGACGTCGGTTCTCGCGGTCCCAGGTCTCGACCATCTGCCAGGTGCCGTCCAGGTCGCCGCGGTTGATGAAGCTCCAGCGGTTGAACCCGTCCACTCCCACGTTGATCCCGCGCAGGGTCAGCTCGGCGTCCTTGAGCGCCGAAAGCCAGAGCGAGGGACCGGTGTCGGATTTGCCCCAGCCGTAATACATGGTCCCCACCTCGCTCAGGAAAAACGGCTTGCCGCGCTCGTGCGCCCATCCGGCCCAGTCGGCCAGACGGCCCGCGACCAGGGTGAGCGGCAGGTCGGGACGGCCGGTGGTCATCGAATTGTCCCAGTCGAACCGGCTGTAGTAGCTGTGGATGTCGTAGGCCCCCAGATAGGGGTCGAAATCCAGCTTCGACTGGTCCAGGGCCGGAGTGTCGGTCCAGTCCGGGCCGGAGATCGGCAGGTTGATTCCGGCGCTGTCCAGGGCGGCGCGCACCGCGGCCAGGCCCGGGGTGAACGGGGCGGTCTCGTTGGGCGGCATCTGCCACCACGACCAGTCCCAACCCGGCTCGTTGTTGATGCAGAGCCACTTGATGCAGGTGTAGCCGCGCTCGACAGTCAGGTATTTGACCAGGGCGGCGTAGCCCGTGGCGAAATCCTCCAGCGAGTAGGGGGCGCTGTGCACCCGTTTGACCGGATCGCCCCGGAACTCGGGATAGGCGTTCCAGTCGGCGTTGACCCACATCTGCTGCAGGAACACATCCGCCCCGCGGCTCTGGCACCAGTCGAGGATGCGGCAGAGGACCTGCATCTCGCGACTGTCCCAGGTGAACACCCCGCGCTCGGGCTCGTACATGCGGGCCTCCAGCTCCACGCGGATGAAATCCAGGCCCAGCCAGTCGGCGTGGCTCTCCAGAGCGGCCCAGGCCGGACCGTCCGCCGGGTCAGGGTTGGCGCCCCAGGCACTGCCGCCGTGGCTGCGCTCGCCATCGAACGGGATCGAGTCCTCGATGGCGTGCCAGGAGGCGCCCAGTCCGCCGGCCATCTTGTGCAGCGTGCTGTCGGCCGCGACCCGCACCGCAACCGCGCTCTTGCCCGCACCGGCGCCGGAGCAGGCGGCCAATGCCGCCAGCAGCAGGCCCGCGACCAGTAACGCCGGCTGGAGCGAAGAAAGAAGAAGTTTCATTGTAAATCCCCCTGATGGAAGTGGAACTGCGGTTTATGTTTAAGCATCGTCTTCGTTCCCGGTCTGACAGCCCCGGCGGCGGGCAGAGAAAAGCCCGAAAACCGGGTGCGGATATAAATAAGGTATTTCCGGCGTCTGGAAAATGTTTTTCGTCTTGATCCCTGAACTAAGGTGGTGCTATCTTCCTGTTCCGGAAACTTTCGCTGCGACCCTCGGCCCGGCTCGATGCCAGTCACCCCCTCACCCGGAGATACACGCATGAAAACCCGCACTCAGGTTCTGCTCGTTTCGCTGGCTGCCGCCCTTTCTGTCCTCGCCTGCGGGCAATGCCCCCAGGGGCAGGCCCCGGCCGCCGCCGGGCCGCACACGATCCGGGTGGCGCAATCGGGCCAGGCGGATGTGGTGGGCGATGACAACACCGCGATCCAGAAAGCCCTGGACATGCTCCGCCCGGGCGACACCCTGATGATCGAGGCGGGGACCTACCGGATGGACAACGCCGCGATGATCCCGGTGGACGGGGTCACGATCCTGGGCGAGCCGGGGCAGACAATCCTGCTCAAGGCCCCGGCAGTGACCAGCCGGGTGCATGACGGCGGCGACTGGGGCGAAAAGCTGTTCTGCGTGGAGGAGCCGGATAAGTTCAAGCCCGGCATGGGCGTGGCGATCAAGGACCGCAACGACGAGGGCGGCTACAACGTGATGACCGCCACGGTGGAGCGGATCGACGGCGACACGCTGAAGCTGAGCAACTGGTCGATCTGCGACCTGGACTACGTGGGCGGCACGGCGCGGGTGGAGAGCGCGTTCCCGGTGCTTGCGGCCTACGGACGGCGCGACCTGACCATCCGCGGGATCACGGCGGACGGCAACAAGGACCAGAACCCGTACGTGCTGGACGGCTGCCGCGGCGGCGCGATCTACCTGTTCAACTGCCGCGCCTGCCTGGTGGACAGTTGCGTGGGCCGTAACTACAACGGTGACGGCATCTCGTGGCAGATCACGGACAGTATCAGCGTGACCAATTGCGAGGCCAGCGGCAACAGCGGGTTCGGCGCGCACCCCGGCACCGGCAGCGCCCGCTCGGTCATCCGCGGCTGCCACCTCCACCACAACGGCTCTATCGGGTTCTTCCTCTGCTACCGCGTGCGCCTGGGCGCTTTCAGCGACAACCTGATCGAGTACAACGGCGACCACGGCATCTCGGTGGGCCACAAGGACAGCGACAACCTGTTCACCGGCAATGTCATCCGCTACAACGGCACGAGCGGCGTGTTCTTCCGCCCGGATGAGCCGCTGGTGGGCGGCCACCGCAACGTGTTCCGCGACAACCAGATCTATGACAACGGCAACGCCCAGGAAGGTTACGGTGTGCTGGTGCGTCCCGCGAACCAGGATGAAGTGTTCGAGAACAACCGTATCGCCGAAACCCGCTCCGGCGAGGAGCGCACCCAGCGCTACGGCGTGTACGTGTACAAGGGCGACAGCTCGGTGAAATTGGCCGGGAACACTTTCGAGGGCAATATCAAGGGCGAGACGCAGGACGAGAACGGCGGGGCGGCGTTGCGCTGAGGCGGTTAGCGCTTCTGGTCCTCAAGTGCGCAGGGGAGGGTTTAAAACCCTCCCCTAAATTGTTTTAGCTTAGTTTCCCCCCTTTCCCAAGGGGGGCCAGGGGGGATTTAACCAGTCAAAGACTCGAATCCCCCTCGATACAGCGATATCCGGTAAGGTTTTTGCATATCGGTTTTACGGGCGAACACAAGGTTCGCCCCTACGACATTGCCCGGCATCCCAGAAAACTAAGCCCGCTTGCGGCTGTCAGGCCGCCGCAGTTCAGCCTTTGGGGCCGCACCTGTCTGAGCCTCACGCCAGAGCAGCGTGTAATCGAGCCTGAAACGGCCGGGGTTGGAAATGCAGCGCCGCCCGGCGGCGATTCGCGCCAGCGCCGCCGCTGCATCGCGGCAGCGGAATCGAGGCTCCGGGCACACCACAGGTTCAAGAGGAGTCGCGGTCGGGGCGAGTTTGCGGCCCCAGCTGGCTTTGCTGCTTTGGCCGAAACCAAAGCAGAAAGAGTCTGACTTCTCACTGTAAGCTCCTAACCTGACATTGCTGTCTCAATCCCCCTTTACGAAAGGGGGAGGCAAAGGCCTACACCCGATCCATCCGCGTGATGACCGTCCGACCGCCCCTGCTTTATTGCCCAGTCTTCAACCCTCATCTCAGCCGGCCTTGCGGCTCTCGAACACCCGCACGATCACGTAGGCGATCAGGGCGAAAACGAAAAACACCAGCAGCATCCAGGCCACCCCGCTGGCCGTGCCGATCACGGTGCGGTAGACCTCCAGCACCCA
Organism: bacterium; assembly: GCA_021372515.1. NCBI lineage: Bacteria > bacterium. The sequence goes on along the minus strand of JAJFUG010000018.1, from coordinate 8,609 downwards.
GCGCTCGGTGGTCAGGGCCGGCAGGGCCGCCTCGAACCCCTCCTTGGTCTCCCGGGGCAGGACATACTGCTGCAGGTCATAGACACGCACCCCGCTCGAGACCCCCACCACCAGGATCGCGAAATGGATGTAGCGCACCCAGCTCGAAGCGATCTCATCCTGGATGATGCGCGACAGGATACGGCGGATCGAGTCGCGGAACAGGCGCGACACTATCAGCGAAACGCCAAGAGAGACTACGAAAGTCACCGCCAGCAAGGTGATGAACATGTTTCCTCCGCGGGAAACGGATTCCCGGACGCGAGATGGATTGTCTCAGCGGCTTTCGAGCGGGCCCACCGGGTCGGTGCTGATAACCAGGTCATCCACCCAGTAGGTGCAGTCGTGCTCGCAGTAATGAATGTAGAGGCCGAACTTGAACACGTTGAGCTTCAGGATGTCGCTGTCGCGCCAGCGGATGCCGGTCTGGCTGATCACCTTGGCCCCGTCCACCCAGAGCGCCTGCTCGCCGTCGGACTTGCCCGGCTCGTTCAGCTTCACCAGCATCTCGAAACAGTACCAGCGCCCGCGCTCGATGAACAGCGGCGGCTCGGAGTAGATACGGTTGCCCCAGTAGCGGCCATCCGGCGACTGTGCCATGTCGGGCCAGTAGGAATAGAAACACATCCGCCCCGGGGGCGCCAGGCTGTCCACGCGGGCCGGCTCCACACTGGTGCCGAACCGGTCGGTGCCGTTGGGCCGCTCCCCAGCCCGCCCGAACCCCGAGCGCGGGTCATCCGTGCGGTGCCCGCCCAGCCCGCACCAGTGCATCTGGTGGCCCTGGTCAAAATCCTGGGCGAACTTGGCGTACCAGCGCACGTAGACCCGGTCCACTCCCGGCAGGAACCAGGTCATGATCCAGGAATCCGACTCCTTGTAGGCGTAACCGTTGATCTGCTCCGCCGGCCCGCTGTGGGCGAAAGAGGTCAGGCGGAAGGAGCTATTTCCAGAGTGCACGAACTCGGGACGGGTCTCGAACGAGGCCCGTGCGCTGTCCTGGCTCAGGCTTTCCCAAGACTGCCCCAGCACCCCGGACTCGAAATCCTCGCTCAGGATCGTTTCAGCACACAGAAAGCACGGCCGGGCAAGACAAGCCGAAAGGACAAGTGCGGTCAGGACAGCAAGCGGTGCTTTTCTCATACGCTCCTCGGCCGGGCGGCCGGTGGCGGGTTGGCAGAAGCGGGCGCGGAGTTTTTCACTGCGCCGAGCGGGTGTCCGGATTATATTTACCGGACCGCACACGGGCTTTCCATCCGCCCGATCCAGTGCGGCGGACACAGCCGGAAAGCCATGCAAACAATCAAGCGAGCTGAAGGAGAGAACTGAAAATGCCGGTCTATTTCATCGCCGAGATAACGGTCAAGGACCCCGAAACCTACAAAAAATATGTCAGCGCCGTGCCGGACCTGGTCCGGGCCGCGGGCGGGCGCTACTTGAGCCGCGGCGGCGCGATTGAGAGCGTGTTCGGCGGCTGGAGCCCGGAGCGCCTGATCCTGATCGAGTTCACCAGCCGCGCCCAGGCCCACGCGTTCCTGGACTCGCCCGAATACAGCCATGTCAAGCAGTTCCGCGAGGTGTCCACGGAGAGCCGGGCGATCATTATCGAGGGTTGCGCCCCGGAACCCGGCGCGGCCTGCTGAGCATACCCTCAGCGACCGCGGCGCCTGAGCGCGGCCAGCCCGGCGCGGGAGGTCTCTCGGTAGTCGGCGCTCATGTCCTCGCCGGTGCGGCGCATGGTCTCGATCACCTCATCGAAGCTTATCCGGTGGGTGCCGTCCCCTTGCAGCGCGTAGCCCGCGCTGGTGAACGCCCGCGTGGCCCCGGCGGCGTTGCGCTCGATGCAGGGTATCTGCACGTAGCCCAGGATCGGGTCGCAGGTCATGCCCAGCGAGTGCTCCATCGCCATCTCGGCGGCGTACTCCACCTGGCGCGGCGTACCGCCCAGCACCTGGGCCGCCGCGGCCGCGGCCATGCTGCACGCCGCCCCCACCTCGCCCTGGCAGCCCACCTGCGCGCCCGAGATCGACGCATTGGCCTTGATGAACGCCCCCACTGCCCCGGCGGCGATCAGGGCATTGAGAATATCCGCCTCGGGCACGCCCTCGCGCGCGTGCAGGTAGTAGAGAAGACCCGGCAGCACCCCGGCCGAGCCGCAGGTGGGCGCGGTGACAATGGTCCCGCCGGCGGCGTTCTCCTCGATCACGGCCAGGGCGTAGGCGCTGATGAACCCGGTCTCGCGCAGGGGGCCTTTCATCTCCGCCGCCCGGCGATACTTGTCCGGGGCGCGGCGGGTCACCTTGAGCGGCCCGGGGAGCACCCCCTCCAGGCCCAGGCCGCGCTCCACTGACTGGACCATGGCGCGCCAGATACCGCCGAGCCAGGGACGGATATCCCCCTCCAGGGCCTCGACCACCTGCCAGATCGCTTTCTGTTCCTCGGCGCAGACCAGCAGAAGGTCATCCAGGTGCTGGAACGGATAGACCACCCGCTCACTCTCCCCCACCACGCCCGTGTCATCGGTCAACTCGCCGCCGCCGGTTGAGAACACGGTCCAGTCGGCGACGCTCTTGCCACGGCTGTCCAGGGCCTCCAGCCTCAGGCCGTTGGGGTGCCGGGGCAGGAAAGTCTCGGGTTTCCAGATAATCCTGCACTCGGCCGGACGCAGGGCTTCGTGCACCGCGACATCGGTCAGGTGGCCCTTGCCGGTTGCGGCGAGGCTCCCGTATAGGGTCACCCGGTAGCGCGCGGCGCCCTTTCCCGGGCCGTCCCGGAAAATCTCGGCCGCCCGTCGCGGCCCCATGCTGTGGCTGCTCGATGGCCCCATGCCGATCCGGTAGATTTCGCGGATGCCTCGTACTGGCGGTTGGATTCTCTCTTCCATGCTTCAATATCTCCATCCCGGCCCCGCGGGGCCGGACCATGTTTTTGTGCCTTCCGGACTGAAACGAGCTTATTATTCTTAACGTACGGACTGCCGGATGTCAAATCCCGTGGCAGCCGGCGGCGGACTTGACCCACCGGACTCCTTCAGGTATCTATTGATGGGAATAGTATCCGATCAGGGTCAAGATGTTTAGATATAAAACCCATTTGCGGCTGCCAGGCCGCCGCAGCCCAGCCTTTGGGGGCCGCGCAGAATAGAATCTTCACTGTAATCCGAAAATCTGGGGTAGTGGCACGGCATGCCGTGCCCGATTGATAAGATAAATCCCCCTCAGTCCTCCTTTTTCGAAGGGGGAGGCTGTCTGGCCTACCGGCCCCGAAACGAAAGAAGGATTATAAAGTGCCGTTAATTCAAACGTCTCAACCTTGAAGTTTTTCCGGATAAAGGAGGCCCCCATGCTGGCAGTGCATGTCAACGTACAGGTAAAGCCCGAGGCGGTCGAGGCGTTCAAGGCCGCCACTGTTCTCAACGCCAGAGCCAGCCTGGGTGAGCCGGGCGTGGCGCGGTTCGACATCCTCCAGCGCGCGGATGACCCGACCCGTTTCGTGCTGGTGGAGGTCTACCGCACGGCCGGGGACCCGGCGCTCCACAAGCAGACCGCGCATTACGCCCGCTGGCGGGACACGGTGGAGCCGCTGATGGCCGCGCCGCGCACCTCCGAAAAATTTGCCAACGTGTTCCCGGGCGAGGATGGCTGGGACAGCGCGGTCAAGGGGAGCGTGCGATGAATTTCGAGTTCGCCACGGCCGGGCGGATCGTGTTCGGACCGGGGGCCGCCGCGCAGCTTCCCGAGCTGGTGCATGGCTTGGGTGGCAAGCGTGTGCTCGCTGTCACCGGCAGCACGCCGCAGCGCTGGAGCGCCCTGCTGGGGAGCCTGGAAACCTCAGGCTGCGCGGTGAGCGCGTTCCCGGTGCACGGTGAGCCAACCACCGAAACAGTGGAACGAGGTCTGGCCCTGGCCCGACAGTCCGGCTGCGATTGTGTGATCGCCCTGGGCGGCGGCAGCGTGATCGACACGGGCAAAGCCGTGGCCGCCCTTCTGACCAACCCGGGAGAGATGCTGGATTATCTGGAGGTGGTGGGCGCGGGCAAGCCGCTCACCCACCGTGCCGCGCCCTGCGTGGCTGTGCCCACCACGGCCGGGACCGGGGCCGAGGTGACCCGTAACTCGGTGCTGGGTGTGCCGGGACGCGGGGTGAAAGTCAGCCTGCGCAGCCCGCTCCTGCTGCCCGCGGTGGCCCTGGTCGACCCGGAGCTGACTGTCGGATTGCCGCCCGCGGTCACCGCCGCCACCGGGCTGGATGCCCTGACCCAGTTGTTTGAGGCCTTTGTCTGCCGCCGGGCCAACCCGTTCACGGATGGGTTCTGCCGCGAGGGCCTGGCGCGGGTGGGCCGCTCGCTGCGGCGGGCTTACCATGACGGGGCCAACCGGGCCGCGCGCGAGGACATGTCCCTGGCCGCGCTGCTGGGCGGCCTGGCCCTGGCCAACGCCGGGCTGGGTGCGGTGCACGGCCTGGCAGCGCCCCTGGGCGGGATGCTGGGCGCACCCCACGGGGCGGTCTGCGGCGCACTCCTTCCCGCGGTGATCGAGGCCAACCTGCGCGCTCTGGAAAGCGGCCTGCCGGGCTCAGCACGGGCGCTGGAGCGTTTCCGCGAGGGTTTGTCTTTAATCGGGATCGAAAGGGTCTCCGGGCCGGAGGAGGCGGCGGGGATTGTCCGCGCGCTGTGCCGTGAGCTGGGCCAGCCCGGGCTGGCGGATTTCGGACTCAAGAGGGAGATGATCGACGAGGTCGTTCAGAAGGGCCTCAAGGCCAGCAGCATGAAAGCCAACCCGGCGACGCTCGGCGCCTCTGAACTGGCCGCGGTGCTGGAACGCAGCTTTCAGCCCGCCTGACCGGCGATGCCGTTTCCGTGCGTGGACTTTTCCATCCAGAGCAGCAGACGGCGCAGGTCATTCAGCAGGTAGGGCTTGGACACCACTGCTTTGAATCCCCATTTGGCCGGATTGGAAAGCACCGGGTCGCTGGAGTAGCCGCTGGAGACCACGGTGAAAACCTCCGTATCCATCTCGCGCAGCCGCATCACCATTTCCTGGCCGCCCATTCCGCCCGGGACGGTCAGGTCCATGATCACCATCTCGAACGGCTCCCCCGCGGCGCGCGCCGCCTCGAAAAGGCGCAGGGCCTCCGCGCCCTCGGCGGCCTGGGTCACTTTCTGGTCCAGGCGTTCCAGCATCTGGGTGCAGACTTTCCGGACCGAATCCTCATCGTCCATGACAAGGATACGGTGCCTGCCCGGATTGCCCGAGACCGCCTGCGGCTCCTCCGGCTCCGGCTGCGCGTCCGAGGCCGGGAGAAAGACGCTGAATACCGAGCCTTTACCGGGCTGTGAAGCGACCTCGATCCAGCCGCCGTGGCGCTTGACTATCGAGTAGGAGGTGGCCAGGCCCAGGCCGGTGCCACCCTTGCGCGTGGTGAAATAGGGATCGAAAATCCGATCGAGGTTCCCTTCCGGGATCCCCTCGCCCGCATCCTCCACACTCAGTCGGATATAACTCGCCGCTTCACCGTTCCTGTCCCCGGTGGGGCCTTTCTTCACATCCGGGGGACAGTTCTCGGCCCGCACCGTCACTTTCCCGCCGTTCGGCATGGCCTGCCGGGCATTGATCAGCAGGTTGTCCAGCACCTGGCCAATCTGCGAGGGGTCGCCCTCCACCGGGCGCAGGTCGGGGGCGATCCGGGTCTCGAACGAGACATTCGCCCCGCGCAGGGCGAAACGCACGGATTCCTCGATCTGACGCCCCAGGGTCAGGGGACGTTTGACCGGCGCGCCGCCCCGGGCGAAAGTCAACAGTTGGCCGGTCAGGTCACGGGCCCGCAGGGTGGCGGTCTCACCATCCTGCAGGATACGGTCCATCTCGGACTCCTCTCCCGCAATCATCCGGGCCAGGCTGATATTGCCCAGCACAGTGGTGAGAATGTTGTTGAAATCGTGCGCGATCCCGCCGGCCAGCAGGCCGATGGATTCGAGCTTGGAGGCGCGGACTCGTTCCTCCTCCATCTTCCTGCGATCGGTGATATCTGTCGCAATACCCTCCAGTGCCACCGGGCGGCCGTTCTCGTCCCTTATCAGCGCGTTGCGCTGCTCGATCCACCTTTCCTCGCCACTGCGGGTAATGATCAGGAATTCGATACTCTCCGGAATATTTCCCGCCAGCATCGCCTGCCATGTCTTTTGGAACGGCTCGCGCTGAGAGGGAGGGATTAATTTCTCAATCATCTTCGGTGTGTTGTAAAATTCCTCCAGACTGTAACCGCTGATTCTTGCCGCGGATGGGTTCAGATATTCGTAACGGCCGTCCGGTAATGACATACGGAAAATAATATCCCGGGCGTTCTCGGCGATGCGGCGAAAACGCTCCTCACTCTCGTGCAGGGCTTTCTGCGATTTCTGTCTTTCGGCCAGCTCGCGGCTCAGTTCCGCGGTCCGCAGGGCAACCTGGCGACGAAGGGAATAGTTCCAGACCACGCTGGCGGCGATAAGCACCAGGAACCCGAGCAGGATGTAGCGCATGTAGCGGAAAAGGGGAGAGGAAAGCGGGCCGCCCTCATAGCTGCCGAACCATTTCAGGTAAATGCGGTCGAAACGGTCCATGGTGGTGATCAGGGCCAGGCCCTCGTTCAACTTCATCAGCAGGTCGCGGTTGCCCTCCCGGACAGCGAAACAGTAATTCAGGCGGGCCAGCGGCTGGCCGACCGGCTGGATGTACTCCAGGCCGAGACGCTGGATGAAATAGAAGCCCTGTATCCGGGAGATCACGGCACAATCTCCGCCGCCCGCGTCCAGCAGGCGCAGGGCCTGTTCCGGACTGTTGACCCGGATTACGGTGTCGGCCACGGCGCCCCGGGTGACAAGATCATCCGCGATGTCGTCTTGCTGCACTATCACCCGCAGGCCTTTCAGGTCGGCCAGGGAGTCTATTTTCAGGTTGGTCCTGGCAAAAGCCATGTAGGACACCGTGATGAACGGCGCCGAGTAATCGACCAGGCTGTCGCGCTCCGCAGAGTAGAACATCCCGGTGATTATGTCTATCCGGCCGGCCTCCAACTCGTGGCGTGCCTCGCTCCAGTCGCCCAGCTCCACGTTCAGTTTCAGCCCCATCACCGCGGCCACCTCGCGCAGCAGGTCCACGTTGAACCCGGTCGCATGGCCCTGGTCGTCCAGGTATTCGAAGGGCGGGAATGCGCTGTCGCCACGAGCCAGGAGGGTCTTGTCCGCGGGAGGGGCGGCCAGCGAGGCAGCGGGTGTCAACTGGCAGAAAAGCGACACCAGGACAAAGCTGATCGTGTTCCGCACGCCGGAGATAAACCTCATTCCACGCTCCATTGAACAATTACGTAAAATCCATTCTAAGACGCATTTTTTAAATTATACTATCTTTTTTTGAAACATGACAGTCTGTCCGGTTAGGTTTTGAACCGGTTCTGAACAAGACGGGCCGGACCGGGAGAGGCCGGATGTTGAATTAACTTGTAATTAGGTGGTTTCCGCATAATTCTTAATGCCCGGACTTGCCGCAGCGATGTTCAGCACCGGATGGAAAAAGTCCGGTCCCCGCTCAATCCCCGCATGTTTTCACTGGAACCCGGTCGAGGAGCATGTTGAAATGAGTCCTGAACTGACCAAACAGAAAAGATTGCTCTCCCTGGATGCCTACCGCGGCCTGACCATGTTCCTGATGGTCTCGGCCGGTTTCGGCCTGGACTCCCTGGCCGGCAGCCCCACCTGGTCCTGGCTGGCCCGTCAGGTGGACCACGTGGCCTGGGAGGGCTGCGTGCTCTGGGACCTGATCCAGCCCTCGTTCATTTTCATCGTGGGCGTGGCCATGCCGTTCGCTTTCGCGATCCGAAGCTCCCGCGGCGAGAGCCGCACCCAGCTTTTCAAGCACGCTTTCTGGCGCGCCCTGCTCCTGTTGCTTCTGGGTGTGGGACGGATCTGTATCGACCAGAACGAGCTGGTCTGGAACATGACCACCGTGCTGCAGCAGATAGCGGTGGCCTATTTCCTGGCCTTCTTTGTCCTGGGCCGGGGCTGGAAAGTCCAACTCGCCGCGGTGCTGTTCGTCCTGCTCTCCGACTGGGCCCTGTTCCAGTTCTGGCCGGGCGTGGGACCGGGCGGGCCCTACGCGATCAACGCCAACTGGCACAGCGCGGTGGAGCAGTGGGTGTTCGGGCACACCGACCCGGGCGGCTACACGATGATCAACTGCTGGGGCTCCACGGCCACGGTGATCCTGGGGATCATGGCCGGCGAGCTGCTGCGCGGTGGGATCGAGGAGCGCAGGAAAGCGGCCGTGCTGATGCTCCTCGGCGCCGCGGCGATCAGCCTGGGCCTGGCGCTCAGCCCGTTCATCCCGGTGGTCAAGCGCATCTGGACCCCCTCCTGGGTGGTGTTCAGCGGCGGCTGGGCCGCGCTCAGCCTGGGAGTGTTCTACCTGCTGATCGATGTCTGGAACCTGCGCCGCTGGCCGTTCGTGTTCACCGTGGTGGGGATGAACTGCATCACGATATACATGGTGGTCAGTTTCCTGCGCGGCGAGGTCAACGACTGGATCGGCGTGTTCACC
>JAJFUG010000017.1 GCA_021372515.1 bacterium | reverse complement strand
GTGCGCGCCACTGTGCTGGTCAAGGGCTCGCTGTTCGAGTACGAGAGCTACCGCCGCGGCGACCCCTGGGTCGACTACACCGCGCGCCTCCAGTTCCATGCCGGCAGCGGCCTGGTGCGGGTGTTTTTCAGCCTGGAGAACCACAATTTCACCCAGCCGGGCCAGGACCGCGACGGCGATCCGAGCCACTGGGTGCTGGGCCGTCCCGGCAGCCTGTTCCTGCGCGACATGTCCCTGCAGACTCGTCTGGCCTTTGACGGCCCCCAGGAACTGAGCGCCGGGGACGGCGAAACCGAGGTCCTCGACCGCATGACCGTGACCGACAACGGCGGCGTGTACCAGGAGTCCTCGGGCGGCGAACACTGGTTCAGCCGCAACCATGTGAATTTCCTGGGACGGATGCCGGTGACTTTCAAGGGTGCGAAATTTTTCCTCGATGGCGTTGACGCCTACAACCGCGACCGTCCCGAGGCCTGGCTCCAGGCCAATGACCGCCGGTTCGGCCTGGCGGTCACGGTGCGCGATTTCTGGCAGAATTTCCCCAAGTGCCTGTCCACCAAGGCGGATGGCACGGTGCGGGTGGGGCTGTGGCCCGATGAGTTCCCGGATGACCACGAGCTTCAGGGCGGCGAGATCAAGACCCACGAGATCGCGTTCTATTTCCACACCGGCCGCCAGGGCAGCAACGCCCGGGAGAACCGTATCGCCACCGTGATGGGCGCGTTCCAGCACCCGCTGGTGTTCCGCGCCCCGGCCGCGTTTTATCTTAACAGCGGCTGTTTCGACGACGTGGCCCTGTACGACCCGAAGCGCTTCGACACCTTCGAGCGCCTCAACCACGGCGCGATCATGAACGAGAGCGAGAACCTGATCCGCGACATCGAGACTATCGATGAGTACGGCTGGCGCAATTTCGGCGACACCTGGGCCAAGAACGAGATCGACCAGACCCGCGGCCCCAACGACGGACGGATCGCACTCAGCCACTACAACCAGGAGTACGACCACGGCTGGGGCATGATCCTGCAGAGCCTGCGCACCACGGGCCTGGACAGCGAGATCAGCCGCCGCTGGTGGGCCATGGCCGGGCCGGCCCTGCGCCACGAGAGCGACATCGACATGTACCATGTCAAGGGCAGCAGTCTGCGCGGCGGGGTGCATGACGGCGGCAAGTTCACCCACACCCAGCACGGGGTGGAGGCGGCCACGGCCTCGCATCGCGGCGGCCCCCGCCTGACCTGGTTCGGCAGCCTGCGCTGGCCCTGGGGCGAGGGTTCCAACCCCGAGAGCGGCCATTTCAACAACCGTGGCCAGATGTACTATTTTTACCTCACCGGCGAGCGCCGCGTGCTGGAAACGGCCCTGGAGATCGCTGACCTGGTGGAATGGAAAGTCAACACCGGGCATTTCGCCCAGATCGAGCTCCCCAACCGGGATGCGGGCCACAACCTGCAGGTGCTGACCGACGCTTACCTGTACACCTGGGAGGAGCGTTTCCGCGAGGCGGCCGAGAAAATCCTGGACAGCACGGCCCCGGAAAAGCAGTGGTATTGCAGCGAGGAAGGCCGCCGGTCCAACCCGGACAAGCGGGTGGACGGGTTCTGGACTGCGGCGATCTGTATCAACGCCGCGGCGCGGTTCACGGAGGTGATGGAACAGAAGACCGGCGCGCCCTACGAGAAGGGCCGCCGCTACGTGACCGGCTACGCCGACTTTGTCAGCCGCTACCTGGCCGCCGGGCCGAAAGTGGGCTTCCACGACTGGTGGTCACCTTCCAAGGGCGGCAGCGGACGCGGCTACGGCCCCTGGACCTACCGCATTACCGATGTCGTGATGTACGGCCATAAGTTCAGCCAGGACGACGGGCTGCGCCAGAGGTGCCTCCAGGCCGCGCGGGATGCCTTCGCCAGCGTGGACAGCCAGTACCGCGGCCAGAGCGGCTGGATCTATCTGGATTCCAAGGCCAACACCATGATTGTCAGCGGCGGACACGAGTACACTTTCTTTCTCCAGAACGGCGGCTGGAAAACAGCGGGACAGAAAAAATAGGGTGGTGAGAAGCGCGGCAGGGTATTATATTCCAACAGTTCTTTATGGATGCGACGATAGCCGCGCGCTGATTGCGTGAAGTTTCTATCACACTTGTTTTTCTGTCGGTTGCGTAGGGGCACGGCGCGCCGTGCCCCTACCTTTTTTACGTATGATTTTCCCCACAAATGCAGCACTGATTCAAGACTTACTATCACAGCACTGAAAGTCCGCGCGGCCTGGGTGTCCCGGCTGACGGATGATTTCAGTATCGTACGAAAGGAGCAGTTCGCAGATGAAAACAGCCCGTATCGGTATAGTCGGCAGCAAGTTCGCGGCGGATTTCCACGCCGATGCCTATTCGCGCAACCCCAAGGCCGAGATCGTGGCCGTGGCCGCCATCGACAACCTGGAGCCCTACGCCAAGAAATGGGGCATCAAGGAGACGATGACCGACTACAAGGAACTCTGTAAGCGCAAGGATATCGACATCATCGATGTCTGCGTGCCCAATTTCCTGCATCACCAGGTAGTGATGGAGGCGGCGGCCAACGGCAAGCACGTGTTCTGCGAAAAGCCCCTGGCCACCTCGGTCGAGGACGCCCGCGAGATGGTGGCGTTCTGCAAGAAACAGGGTGTGATCCTCACCTACGATGAGGACTGGTGCTTTGCCCCGGCCCTGCTCAAGGCGATGAACCTGATCAACCAGGGCGCGATAGGACGGATGCTCTGGGTCAAGGCCAAAGAGGTCCACAACGGCAGCCACAGCCCGTTCGCCCAGCAGAAAAAGTTCTGCGGCGGCGGGTCGCTCATGCACCTGGCGATCCACCCGATCGGGTTCGTGCGGTTCCTGTTCGGCGAGAAAGTGACCGAGGTCACCGGGTTCATCTCGGGCGGCGGCGAGCAGAATTTCTACCACAAGACCTACACCGGCGAGGACTGGGGCTCCTGCATGCTCAAGTTCGAGTCGGGCCGCTATGCGTTCTGCGAGGGCAACTATATCACCGTGGGCGGCATGGACGACAAGGTGGAGATCTACGGTGAGGAAGGCCGCCTGAACATCGACCTGACTTTCTCCAGCCCGATCCAGGCCTACAGCCGCCCGGGTTTCGACTACGCCATCGAGAAGACCGACACCACCCAGCACTGGACCTGGCCCGCGGTGGATGAGTTCGCCAACCTGGGCTACGTGGACCAGCTCAAGTATTTCGTGGATTGCGTGCTCGAGGGCAAGCAGCCGATGTTCGGCGTGACCGGCGAGGATGGGCTGGCGGCGGTGGAGATCGTGACCGCGGCCTACGAGAGCGCCGCCACCGGCAAGGTGATCAAGGGCTGCTGGTGAGTTCTGTCGTAATTGGTCTGTAAGCACAAGAGGCCGCTCCCGGAAGATGGGGGCGGCCTTCTTCATACAACTATTAAGTGGATATTGCTTAAGAGAGTAAGACATGGCTTATAATCAATGCATTGATATATTAGAATTTGATAAATGCCATTAGTTGTAAAATTGTAGATGTAATAGTAATTTAGGGATATGGCACCAGTGGCAGTGCCTTTTGTACTATTTCTGCAGCTCTTGTCGGATCAATGCCTTTGAAGTCTGTATCTACTCTTGCTCTCACTTTCGTAAATCCATAAATATAATCAGCCACAAGGCATCCGTATCCTTTGGCCACAGCTCTGACTTTTTTCCCGCTTTCTATACCGTGTCTTTGACCATAGTCATTATTGGCCATTTTTTTGAATTCTCTCATATCACTGATTGAATATCCTATATCAGATGCTAAATCATTCCAGCCTATTTTCCCGGCCCTTAGAAGCCATTCCATACCCCTATAGATATAAAAGTCTGCTTCAATGGGATTTAGTAAGGCCATATAAGCATCATCTAAAGCCCTTCTAAACAGTAGATTTTGGCAAATGAATATTAACCAGTCTGTTAATTCAGAAGAATCAAGTCCTTTTTCATTTTCTTTTAAAGGTTCTCGTAAGTCGAAATGAGTGCGTACTGTAATTTTATCTTCGCTAATATCTAAAAAGAAGAACCTCCCCATTGCTGAGGCTCTAAAGAGACCGAATCCGCTAATAAAGAGTGCACTTGTTATTCTGTTTGCCATAAAATGACTATCTGCCGATTGATCATTAATATCCATATTAAGATTATTGCCTGTCCTTACTAAGTAAACTCTAGTCCCGCCACAAGTTATCAGCCAATTTGCTCCGGTATCTTTTTCAGAATATTGTACGTCGAGGATCGGTGCAAAATATCCACGGTCGCTTTCTAATCTAAATACTGAAGAAACAACGTTCATTTTTTTAATCCCCCCAACAGTAAAATTGTAATTGATTTCGTGCTTAATTGATGTGGGCTGGGATTGTATAAGTCAAGTGTTTTATTCTCCTATGTTGAATTCTCCGAAGCTTGCTTCGGCCGTGTATAATTCCAGAAGCTGATACCTGCAGCTTGCTGCGAGGTAGTTCATTGTTTGTGTGGCTACAGGGGTTTTATCATAAACAAATCCCCTTTGTTTGGGCAATTGGAAAGGCTTGAAGATAGATTTTAGATTTAGAAATTAAGCGGACGGGACGTTTTACTGCCTTACCAGCCTCGCAATAAAGCTGGTCTGGGCGTTGGGCAGGAAACCAACGGCTTTTTCGGGTGGGGAGGAGAGAGTGAAATTGAGCACAAGCGTATCTGCCAGAAGGCTTGCCTGGCCCACGAACGGGCGGTCCTTCGAGCGGCCGGTGCGCAGCGTGGCGCTCACCCCGCCATCTCCGTCCAGCACCAGGTCGCCCCAGTAATCGAACCCGCCGCTTTTCATGAGCCCGCTGCCCGCCGTGTCAACGCTCGTGCCCTCGGTCTGGAGAGAGAACAACGCGCTGGCCTCGCCGGTGCGGGTCACGGTAAGGCCGCTCGACCAGGCGGCGATAACTGCGTCATAGCGGCCAACGCCAAAGGCCGGGACCGTGTAGGTGTTCAGCGGCAGGCCATCCACCCAGGCCTGAACGGAGTTCCAGCGGCCCTCGATCTGCGCGGCCGCGGTCACGGGCACAGCCTCGCCCGCCACGGGCGCGGCCGGGTTCTTGTCATCCGAGCAGCCCAGGGCCAGGGCTGCAATCAGGAGCGAAATGATCAGCGTTGTTTTCAGCCGCATGCTCGTTCCGGGCAGAGTTATCCCTCAACTGCGCCAAACGGCGCACATCCTATAAATCGACAGGCAGCGGGCCGGGATTTAGAAAAAGGTGTACGGGCCTTGTCCTGTAGGGGCGCACACGCGGGTGCGCCCGGGCGGCCACATGGGGCCGCCCCTACATTGATGATCCAATATTCCAACCAACACGAAGGGCCGTCCTGGCATCGGACGGCCCTTTCGCATCAAGACGCGACCTCACGCCTCAGCCCACGAACACCGGGCGCTTGGTCAGGTGGGTCGGGAAATTGACCGGCCGGAACGGCAGGCCAGCGGTCTTGTTCGCGATCTCGTCGCTCAACTGGGCCGCGGTCATTGCCACCTGGCTGCCGTCACGCAGACGCACGCTCAGGTTGTTCTCGGCCACCTCTTTCTCGCCGATCACCGCCACGTAGGGGACCCACTCGCGCTCGGCCTCGCGGATCTTGCGGCCCACAGTCAGGTCGCGGTCATCGAAATCCACGCGCCAGGGAAGCTCGGCCAGCACCTTGCGGCAGTGCTCGTTGAAATTCTCGCTCACCGGGAGAAGGCGCACCTGGGTCGGGGCGAGCCAGAGCGGCAACTGCGGCTTGTGGCCCTGTTTCATCCGGATGGCCTGGTTTTCCAGCATCGCGTACATCACCCGGTCGATGCTGCCCGAGACCGAGGCGTGCAGCAGCAGCGGGTGCTTGGCCTCGCCGCTCTCGTCGATGTACTTGATGTCGAAGCGCTCGCAGTTTTCCACATCGATCTGGATCGTGCTCAGGCAGCTCGCCTTGTCCTGGGCGTCCACGAAATTGAACTCCAGCTTGGTCACGAAATAGAAGAAACGCTCGTTCCACAGCTCGACCAGGGCCGGCTGCTCCACGATCTCGAGCAGCTTCTCGGCGAATGATTCGTTCTGGTCGCGGAAATCGCGCACGAAACGGATCGCCACCTCATATTCCAGCTCGAACGCGGCCATGCACTTTTTGCACAGGGCGATCTGGTTGGCGAACTCTTCCTTGGCCTGCTCCATGTCGCGCGCCAGGGTGTGCATGTCGGGCATGGTGAAAGTGCGCAGGCGCTTCAGGCCCGCCAGCTCGCCGGTCTGCTCGCGGCGGAAGCTGTAGTGGGTCAGTTCGTACAGACGGCTTGGCAGGTGACGGTAACTGAGCTGCATGTCGTGCTGGATCATGTACTGGCCGAAACAGGCGGCGAAACGCAGGAAATATTCCTTGTCCTCGGAGACCAGCACGTACTGGCGCGCCGGGAAACGCTGCAGGTAGCGGCTGAGCTTGGGGTGCTGGTAGTCGTACATGATCGGGGTCTCGACCCGCATGCCGCCGTAGGCCACCACCATGGAGGAGACCATCTCCTCGCAGAGCTGCTTGACCAGGTGTCCCTTGGGGTACCAGCGGAAATTGCCCGGGTCGGAGGCCGGCTCGTAGTCCACCAGCTCCAGGCGGCGCATCATCTCGATATGCGCGGGCGGCTGGTCGGAGACACGGTCCTTGGCGCTCTCGTAGCGGTAGAGCTTGGCCAGGTTCTTGCGTTTCTGGAAATTGTACTTGTCGGCCGGGGAGTAGCCCTTGCCAGTCTCGGCGATCAGCCACTCGCTCTTGAGGGCCGATTCGGCCTTGAGGGCCTGGTTTTCGACCCCGGCCTCGGCCGGCTTGGCCTCTTTCTCCGGGACGATAGTCTGGGCCAGCTCGCTCAAGGGGTGGCCCTTGGCCTTCACGTTGAACCCCTTGTACCAGCCGAACGGCGAGCGCTTGACCTCGAGGTCCTCTTCCTTGGACAACTTCTCGTAGATACTGTCCAGCACCTTGGTCGCCACGCGCGGGGTGCTCAGGTTGCTCGACAGGTGGGCGTAGGGGTAGACCATCACCGTGGGGGCCTTGACCCGGCGGGCGTGGTCGGCTGCGACTTTCGCCACCTGGCCGGCCACCGAGGCCACACCCTTGTCGTCGCCCTTTTCCGAGCAGCAGAACACAACCAGGCATTCGCCGAGGGTCGCCCCTTTCTGGTCTTCCTCCAGTTCGACTCCCTTGCCCACCGCGCTGGTGCGGTCGGTGACGAAATAGCTGAATTCATCGGCGTGTATCATCAGGATACGCATGGCTGTGTCTCGAAGGTCATTGGGTTGCGGGTTGCTTTCAGTCGGATGCGCTCGCGGCGCGGGATTATCCGTTCAAAATAACCAATCCCGCCCGATAAATCAATCCCGGACAAGCGGCTAAGGGCTGGAAGCGCATATTTTGACAGCGGCCGGACGCAAACATTTGTCCCGCGCGCTGCTCTTGAGTATATTTGAGCGCCGTATCCACCCGAGGGAGGGACAGTTTGAGAGCCGCACTCCTGCTGCGACGACTGCTGGCGATGAGCCCCGCCGAGTTCGCCCACCGTTCATGGCGACTGGCCGCGGACCGGCTGGGCTACGGACCGGCGCGCCGCGCCGCAGCCCGCGTGGAGGCAGACTGCCTGGACCCTCTCGAAAGCCTTTTTCCCTTGGACAATCAAGCGAACAGCCTTTGGCGCGAGGCCGGTCTCGACTCTCCGGTTCTGGCTGAGGCCGCGGCGGTGCTGCGGGGCGAGTGGGAGCTTTTCGGCCGGCGGCTGCTCCTGGGCGAGTTCCCAGCCTGGAACGTCGACCCCTCCGGCAGCCCGGAGGGACGAAAGGCGGCGCGCGTTGTAGCCCCCGGGCTTTCCGGCTCCTCCGGCGCCGATATCCGCGCTGTCTGGGAGCTGAACCGCTTGCAGGCCCTGGTCAGCCTGGGCCAGGCGTTCCGTCTGAGCGGCGACAGCCGCTACGCCGTGCGCGCGGCGGCGCTGATCGAAAACTGGTCCGAGGCCAATCCGTTCCTGCGCTCGGTCAACTGGTCCAACGCCCTGGAGGCGGCCCTGCGGGCGGTCTCGCTGCTCCAGGCCGCGGCCCTCTGCCACGACAGTGATCCTTTCCAAAACAATCGATTCCGTAAATCTCTGGCCGGGCTTCTTTACCTGCACGGGCATTACCTCCACACGCACCTGAGCCGCGGCTCCACCGCGCTCAACCACCTGGCGGTCGAGGCCGTGGCCCTGATCACGCTGGGGTTCTGCCTGGGCGAGCTGCCCGGCGCCCACGTCTGGCGGCGGGCCGGGGCGGAACGTCTGGAGCGCTGCCTGGCGGCTCTGGTCCTGGAGGACGGCGGCCCGCTGGAGGGCTCGCTGCATTATCTGGCTTTCAGCGCCACGGCGGCAGTAGTGGCCAAGCGCCTGGCCGGACCGCACGGGTTCGAGCTTTCCAGCCGGGGAAAAGAAAAGCTCGCCCTGGCCTACCGTTTCCTCTGCGCCGCCACCGACAGCGGTCGCGCGGTCAGCGAGTTCGGCGACAGCGACTCGGCGGCGGTGGCCGGCCCGCCCGCTGTCCCGGAACAGGACAGGTACACGCGGGCGCTGAACCTGCTCTGGCTCGGCCTGGAGAACGAACCGCTGCGGCACTCTTTCCGCCCGGACCCGGACTCGGCGCGGCTTTTCGGGGCACGGGCCTTTGTCGTCCCACCGGGGGCCGTGACTCAGCCCGGCCTTCTCCTGGAGCGGTTCGAGCGCAGCGGGCATTATGTGTTGCGCGCGCCCGGGTTTTTCCTGCGTTTCGAGTGCGGTCACTGGGGCGCGCCGCCCTGCCATGCCCATGCCCACGCTGACCGTCTCTCGTTCAGCCTTTTTATCGACGGCCTGCCGTTCCTGGTCGACCCCGGCACCGGGGCCTACCTGGACGATCCCGCATTGCGCGAATACCTGCGCTCCACAGCCGCCCACAACACCCTGAGCCTGGATGGGCGCTCCCAGGCCGCGCCGCGGGCCTGTTTTTTCCAGCCGGAGACAGTGCGCTCGGAGCTGATCGAGGCGAAGGCCTGCGAGAGCCGTCAGGCCGTGCTGGCCGGCCGGACCGCGGCCCTGCCGGGACGGGAGCCGCCGCTGCACACCCGCAGGCTGACCCTTGACCTGACCGGACGCCGGCTGGTGGTGGAGGACAGCTTGACCGGCCTGGGGCCGGGCTCGCGAAGCGTGGAGATAAATTTCGTTTTCCAGCCCGGCTGCCGGGTGAGCGCACCGCAGGAGGAGAAAGGCGCCCTGCGCGCGGAGAACGGGGCGCACTGCCTCACGATCCAGCCCGATCCGCGCTGCACGGTCTCTCTTCACCGTGGTGAGAGCGCCCCGCTGCGGGGCTGGTTCAGCCGCACGTTCGGCCAGAGCGAGCCGTGTGTCCAGGCGGTCCTGTGCGCCCCGGCGCAGGGTGAGGCGCATTTTGTCAGCGTGCTGCGCTGGGAGTGAGACGTTCTGCAGCCGGTTGACTGGAGCGTTTCACCCTCGTATTTTGAGTAAGGCGGGCGGAGCGGCCTGCCGGGAGACAAAAATGGAAAGTCAGGAAGCGCGCCTGTTCCAGCGTCATCCGCGTGAGTACAGGGTCGAGTACTCGGTGCTGTCCGGGGTGGGGGAGCTGTTGGTTGTGCCGGCCCGCACCCTGGATTTCAGCGAGAGCGGGGCGCGTATCCAGACCGGGTGCGAGCTGAAAAAGGGCGACAGCCTGTCCGTGAGGTTCGAGGTGCCGGACCTGCACTCGTTCGAGAGCGTTCCCGGACAGGGGCCCGCCTACCGCCGCACGGTGATGATGTGTTTCGGCGAGGTGCGCTGGGTGAGCCGTCCCGAGGGGGATAAACTTTTTTCGGCCGGGATACTGTTCCGGCATCTGTCGCTGATCGAACGCACCTACCTCAAGCGCATGCTGGCCGATGAGATGTCCGGATCGACAGGCCCGGACGAGGGAGAAAAAGCCGGATGACAGAAGCCGCCGCCGGGCCGCCGCGCCAGACATACCTCACCGCTGAAACCCTGGACTCAGTCACCGCACGGCACCTGGAGCTGATCGCCCCCTACAACCGCCGCGCCCCCCGTTTTATCCCGGAGCAGGCCGCCCTGATCGTGGTGGATATGCAGCGCTTTTTCCTGGAGAGTGGTTTCCCGCTCTACACCCCCAACGGCGCGGTGATCCTGCCGCGGGTGGCGCGCCTGGCCGGGTCTTTCCGTTCCGCCGGCCGTCCCGTGATTTTCGCCGCCCAGCAGAACAAGGGGCAGTTTGTCGACCGGGGCGAGTGCCTGCGCGCCTGGTGGCCCACCCTGCCGCAGGAGGGCAGCCCGGAGGTGGAGGTCAGCTCCGCGCTCGAGGTGAGTCCCACTGAGAAAGTGATCCCCAAGCGGCGCTACAGCTCGTTTCACGCCACTGATCTTGAATTGACCCTGCGCTCGCTGAGAGTGACCCAGGTCGTGGTCTGCGGCCTGTTCACCAACGTCTGCGTGGAGGCCACGGTGCGGGATGCGTTCATGTGCGATTTTTTGCCTTTCCTGCCCGCTGACTGCACTGCCGCCCTGAACGAGGAACTGCACCTGGGCTCTCTTCGCACCCAGGCCCACTGGTTCGCCCGGGTCCTGCGCTCCGCCGACCTGCTCTGAAACATGCCAGACAGCAATCGACTCGGTAAATAGAGAATGTACAGTACATAGAGACCGGAAGCGTTTTTATGTAGGGGCGGACCCATGTGTCCGCCCGGTCGCACACGTGGGTGCGACCCTTCATGGACTCAGAAACACCGGCTCTGCGGACCCTTCCCTTGCGCGGCCCACAACGGCCGGGTTGCGACGGCCTGACGGCTGAAGATGGGTGCAGAATAATATCACCGCCCTGCCCCGCTTGCGAAAAACTAAAGCCCGCGCCCCAATGTCTCGATAATCAAAGTACAAGGACCATCCGGACACGGGCGTTCAAATTCTATGCACGGGGTGACAATGGGCTGTGCCTGTTGCGCAATCGATTACAACAAGCTGGAGCGGGAGATAGACGCCGGGCGGGTGGCCGACCTGGAGCGCGCCCTGGCCGGGCTGGCCGGAGAGGGCCTGTTCGTGGTGGGCGACAAAGTGATCTACTGCCCGGAATGCCAGGCCGCCATCGCCCGGTTGCAGGAGCGCGTAGCCGCGCGCCTGCGCCGTCAGACCCTGGACGGCCTCAAGGGGCTGCTCGACCGGGCCTATGATTCCCGCCTGCGGAACATCTGACTGGATTTGCCGGGCTATTGGTTTCAGCGCCGGCCCCCCAAGCGAAACCCCATCCCGCGGCCTCGATGGCTGCAGGATGGGGTTTTGTTTTCATATCTCTTTCGAGTGGCGGCTTTGTGTCAGCCCAAAAAATCTTGTCGTCCTTTCGATTTTGCCCAGCAATGTCCGGTTAGGGAGTTGCAGTGAGAAGACGAAAGACTCTGTTCTGCTTTGGATTCGGCCAAAGCAGCAAAGCCAGCGGGGGCCGCAAACTCGTCCAGACCACGCCTCCGCTTCGATCTTAAGTGTTTACGGAGTGTTGATGCCGCTCGCGCGTTGCAGCGGCGGCGCTGCCGCGAATCGCCGCCGCGCTGTGC
>JAJFUG010000016.1 GCA_021372515.1 bacterium | reverse complement strand
GGAGCTGGAGGTTTTGGTACAGAGCCCGGCCAAGAGCGGCGGCGCCACCTGGCTCGCACGGACCCGCCGTCATTTCAGCGCCTACCTGAGCGCGGACAGCTCCCTGCGTGGACAGATCATCCGGGCTAAAGTGATTGGCAGTACTGGAATGAGCTTGAAAGTGGAGAAGATATAGACACGACTTAAAGCAATGCTTTAGATTGGGTCCCGGCAGGAGAATTTCCCGTGCAGAAGGACAGGCTCGGAAAAGAAACACTGCGCACCGGCGGGGGCAGAGCCCCGTCCCTGGTGTTCGCGTTCCTGCTCGGGGCCGGAATTTACCTGGGGCACGCTCTCCCCGGCCTGGGTCTGCCCGCTGCCACAGCCGCCGGGCTTGTTCTCTCCCTGGTGTCCTTCCTCGTAGCACGGCTTCTTCATCTGAAACAACCGAATGTTTACGCTGCCGCCGGGCTATTGCTGTGCGCCGGGTTTGTGCTCCTGCGCCTGCACGCCGCCGAGGAAGAGCGTCGGGTCGCGGCCTGGGATTTCGCGCCCGGCTGGAGCGCGCTGATCGGACATCTGACCGGTCCGCCCTGGAGCGTGGAGGACCCCTGGCTGGGGCGACAGCGGACCCGTTTCCGCTTTGATATCGAGCAGTGGAAAAAGCCGGGGCAGGCTGCCTGGCGGCCGGGCGGGTTCGGCCTGCTGGTCGAGGCGCCAGAGGGCTGGGAGGCCCGCCTGAGCGGTGATGAGCGCCTGGCCCTGACCGCCAGTTTGCGCCGTGGCAGCGGCTACTCCAACCCCGGCCTGTTCGACTACCGGGCTTATTTAGAGGGGCAGGGTCTGGCCGGGCTGGCCCGGGTGGCACAGGACGACAGCCTGAGGGTTCTGGAGCCGGCCGGTGCGGGATACGTTCAGCGCCTGCGCGCCCGGCTCAACGATATTCAGCGCAGCCTTTACCCCGACCGCGAGGTGCGGGGTGTGGCCGGGGCGCTGGTCCTGGGGCTGCGTGAGCAGAACCCGCGCCCGGTGCGCCAGGATTTCATCCTAAGCGGCACGGTGCATGTGCTGGTGGTTTCGGGCCTGCACGTGGGGTTCGTGGCCGGGCTGCTCTACCTGATCCTGGTCCCGCTTCTCGGCCGCGGCTGGGGCACCTCGATTCTCAGCCTTTCCGGCGTCTGTCTGTTCGCGTTGCTGGCCGGGGCCGGGCCCTCGGTGCTCAGGGCCGCGTTCATGTGCGGCCTGGCCCTGTTTGCCGCGCCGCTGGAGCGGACTGTCCGGCCGCTCAACCTGCTGGCCGCAGCTTTCGCGCTCCTCCTGCTCTGGAACCCGCTCTGGCTGTTCGATCCCGGGTTCCAGCTTTCGTTCGCCGCCGTGGCCGGGATAATCCTGTTCGTTCCGCACCTGGAGAGCCGCTGGCGCGCTTGCGGCTGGTACCGGCGGCCGGCCGGCTGGCCGCTGCGCGTGTTCCTGGCCAGTCTGGCGGCGCAACTTGGAGTGGCCCCGTTTCTGGCCCTGTATTTTGGTGGGGTTTCGGCGGCGGGGCTGGCGGCCAACATTTTCATGCTGCCCCTGGCCGGGATCGCCGTGCCCCTGGGCCTGGCGGCCGACCTGGTCGCCCTGGTCTGGGGCGGGGCGGCCCAAGTGATGGCCGCACTCAACGCGGTGGTGATTCACGCCATGTTGTCCGTGGCGCACTTTTTCGCCGGTCTGGACTGGTCGTGGCAGAAAGTCGCGCCGCCCGCGGCCCTGGAGATGCTCCTGTTCTGGCTGTTCGTCTGGCAGGGGGTGAGTCTGGTCTCGCGGCGGCCCAAAGCCGGGGCGCGCCTGACCCTGGTCGTGTCGCTGTGGCTGGCCGCAGCGGCCTGGAGCGCTCCACTATCCGCTCTGACAGACAATCCTGAGGCCACCGTTCTCGACCTCGGCTCCTCGAACGCCACAGTGCTGCGCTTTCCATCCGGCGGCTATCTTCTGACAGTCCCCTCCGGCGGAGTGCGCGGCACGTTCAGCTCCGCCCGCGCCGTGGCCGTGCCGTACCTGGAGCGCCACCGTATCCGGCGAGTGGACTGGCTCTACCTTCCCGGCCTGGAGCAGTCGCGCCTGCGCTGGGCCTGGGATATCCTGGACCGGGTGGCGGTGGGAACCATACTCCTGCCGCGGGCCGCCGCCTCGGACAGTCTGGCTTTCCAGTTCCTGCGCTTCGCTGTCTACCGCGGGGCGCGCCTGGTCGAGCTGGCCCCGGGCGACAGCCTGCGCCTGGGGGCTTTCCCGGCCGTGGTGGGCCGTGACAGTTGTCTCAGCCTGGAGATCGGAGGTGCGGATTTGTTTCTGGAGGACGGGGCCTGCCGGGTCAGAACGGACAAGGGCGAGTTGCGGATTGTCCCGGAACGCGGGGCGGAGGAAAGGCCGGAGCAAAACTCGACGCGGGTGCTGGAAACTATGGAGGACGGGGCGGTGAGTCTGGAGTTCAGGGGTGGGGGACAGGTGGCCGCACGAACGAACCGCAGCGGGAAGAGACTCGTGCTCTGAGTTTCAGACCCGGATGTCCTGGATGCTCAGCTCGCGCTCCTTGGCCAGGTCCAGCTCGAACGGCTTGTCCACCGGCTTGCCGTCCGGCGTGGTCAGGATACGCACCAGCGGGCGGTCCAGGTTGTCGGAGTGGTTCTGCACCACCACGCCGGTCTCGCCGGTGTTGAGCACCACCGTGCTGGCAGCCGGGAACCGGGCCACGCTCTTGACGAATTCCTTGATGCAAGCCGGGTCGAAATGCGTGCCGCTGCCGAGCTGGAGGTAGTCCAGGCCCACATGGGGCGGCAGACGGCGTTTGTAGCAACGGTCGGAGGTGAGGCTGTCGTAGACATCCGCCAGCGAGGTCAGGCGGCTGAAAACGTGTATCTGCTCACCCACCAGGCCATTGGGGTAGCCCGCGCCGTTGAAATACTCCTGGTGCTGGAGCGCCACGCTGGCCACCAGCGGTTTCACGTTCGACTTGTGCTGCAGGATTTCGAACCCGATCTGGGTGTGCTTTTTCATGATCCGGAACTCCTCGGCGCTCAGGCGTCCCTTTTTCTGGACCACCTCCAGGGGGATATGCGCCTTGCCGATATCGAACAGCAGCGCCCCCATGGCCAGGTCGCGCAGCTCGATCCCGGTGAACTTGCCCGAGTGCGCGGCGGTCATCACGGTGAGCACGGAGACGTTGACCGAATGCAGGAACGTGTAGTTGTCGAAGCTCTTCAGGTCGATCAGGTCCATGATCTGGTCGCCGGAGGAGGTCAGGTCATCGACTATCTTGTCCGCGATGCCGGTGACCCGCTGCTTGTCCAGCGCCACCCGCTTGTCCTCTCCCGCACCGCTCTGGCGTACGGATTCGAATGTCTCCGAGATCGTTGACACGGCCTCCAGGCGGGTGCGGTCCGAGATCACGTCCTTGACCTCGATGTCCTCGTAGCCCTTCTCGTGGATGTAGACCGAGGTGTAGCCCATCTCCTTGAGGCGGCGGATGTAACGCGCCGAGACCGCCACCCCGGAACCGAGCAGCAGGGTGCCTTTCTCGTTGTAAATCGGCCGTCCCAGTGATTTGCCTGGTTCGAGCGAATCGAGGGAGATGAGCTTCATGCGGGTCTCCGGACAGTGGTTTAACTTGAAAACAATGCTAATTGTATTTTTCAGGCGGGCTTTTGTCAAGCTTGAAAACCGTGCCTGCGCGGCCGAGCCGTGGCGCGCGGCGGAGCATGCCGGAATTTTTGATTGTCAGCCGGGCGGCAGATTGTTTATATTTTAATGATTTGACAAAAACGGACGCACAAGGGACAAAATGAAAAACAGCATCCTCCTTCTGGATGAAAAAACAAAGAACCTGATCGCCGCGGGTGAAGTGATCGAGCGTCCCGCCTCGGTGGTCAAGGAACTGGTGGAGAACGCCCTGGACGCCGGTGCGCGGCGGATCGGCGTGGAGCTGGAATCCGCTGGCAGCCGTCTGATCCGCGTGAGCGACGACGGCTCCGGCATGGGCCGTCAGGATGCCGAGCTGGCGTTCTGCCGTCACGCCACCAGCAAGATACGCTCGGCCGATGACCTGGCGCACATCGCCACCCTGGGGTTCCGGGGCGAGGCCCTGCCCAGTATCGCGGCGGTCAGCCGGTTCGAGCTGGAGACCGCCACGCGCGAGGACCCGTCCGGCACCCTGGTGGTGATCGAGGGCGGGCGCACCCTGGAGGTCTCGGAGACCGCCCGCGCTGCCGGGACCACGGCCACGGTGCGCAACCTCTTTTTCAATGTCCCGGCGCGCCGCAAGTTCATGAAATCGGACCAGACCGAACTGCGGCATATCCTGCGGAACATGACCCAGGTGGCGGTGGCCCAGATCGAGACCGCGTTCCGGGTGAGCCACGAGGGCCGCGAGCTGATAAACGCGCCGGCGGCGGTCACCCTGTCCGAGCGGGTCGAGGCCCTGTTCGGGGCCAAGCGCACAGGCAAGATGCTGCCCGTGCTGCTGGAGCGGGGCGAGTCCGCGATCGGCGGGCTGATCCAGGCCCCGGACGCAGTGGGGGACATGCGCGCCGAGCAGTACATGTTCATCAACCGTCGGCCGTTTTTCAGCCGCGCGCTGGCCCAGGCCGTGCGCCAGGGCTACCAGAGCACGATCCCGTCCTCCGGGCAGCCGTCGTTCTTTCTGTTCCTCACCCTCGACCCGTCCGAGGTGGATGTGAATGTCCACCCGGCCAAGCTCGAGGTGCGTTTCCGGGACGAGGGCTACCTGTTCTCGCTGCTGCACAGGGCGGTGGAGCAGGGGCTGCGCGCGACCGGGGCCACTCCGGAGTTCGAAGGCGCCTCCATGTCCTCGGGACGGCTGACCCGCGGGGGTGTGGCCGCGGCGCCCGGGCCCGGGCAGTTGCCGCGGCGGGTGGCCGAGAGCGTGCGCGCACGCGGCTCCGGAGCGTTCCAGACCTCGTTCCTGATGCCCCTGACGCCGGCCGCGTCCGGGCCGAAAGCCCAGTCCACGGCCCCGCTCAAGGTGGTGCCGGAGGCCGGGCCGGAACCGGAGAAAGCGCCGGCCGGGACAGCGGTGGAGTCGCCGACCGTGCTGCCCGAGATCTGGCAACTCCACGACCGCTACATTTTCGTGGAGACCAAGGACGGCTGCATGATAATAGATCAGCACGCGGCGCACGAGCGCATTCTGTACGAGCAGATACTGGCCGGGATGACCCGCGGCGGCATGAGCCGTCAGCGCCTTCTGTTCCCGTTCACCCTCGACCTGTCGCCCGAGGAGCACGCCGCGGCGTTGGATTTCGCCGCCCTTCTGGAGCAGGCCGGGTTCGAGTTGGAGGATTTCGGCTCGAACAGCGTGGTGATCCGCTCCACCCCGGCCCTGGAGGGCCTGGGCCACGCCGAGGGCTACCTGCGCGAGATGTTGCGCGACCTGGTGCGCGAGGGCCAGGGCTCCACCGGCACCCGTCACCAGCGCCTGGCCCGCTCCCTGGCTTGCCGCGCGGCGATCAAGAGCGGGCGCCGTATGGAGGGCCGCGAGATGAACGAGCTGGTCGACCGTCTGTTCGCCACCGAGCTGCCCTACGCGGATGTGCACGGGCGCAACACCATGGTCCATCTGTCGCTGGAGGAGGTGGACAGGAGGTTCGGCCGAACTTGATCCCAGTGCTGGTGCTGGCCGGACCGACCGCCTCGGGCAAGACTGTCCTGGGGGTCGAGACCGCGGAAAGGCTGGGCGGCGAGATAATCTCCGCCGATTCACGCCAGGTCTACCGGGGTCTGGATATCGGCACGGCCAAGCCCACGCCCCAGGAACTGGCCCGGGCGCCGCACCACCTGATAGACCGGGTGGAGCCGACCGAAAAGTACAGCGCCGGACGGTTCGCGCGCGAGGCCTCCGCTGTGATCGAGAAATTGGCGGGACAAGGCCGGGCGCCGATTGTCTGCGGCGGCACCGGGTTCTACATCGCGGCCCTGTTCGAGCCGCTGTTCGAGGAGCCGGAGGGGATCGACCGGGAGCGCCAGGCGAATCTGCGTGATGAACTCAAAGCGCGGGCCGGGCGCGGGGGGGCCGTGTCCCTGCACGCCGAGCTGGAGCGGGTCGACCCGGCCAGCGCCGCGAGGCTTCACCCCAACGATTTCCAGCGGGTGAGCCGCGCCCTGGAGTTGTTCCGCCTGACCGGACGGACCATGACCGAGCTCCTGGTGGATGGAGCCGCGCAGACACCGCAAAGATTCAGCCCGCTCTACGTGCTGCTCGACCCGCAGCCCGAGGTGCTGAAAAGCCGGATCGGCCGGCGGGTGGAGCTGATGCTGGAGGCGGGCTGGCTGGAGGAAGTGCAGGGGCTCCTGCAGCGGGGTGTGCCGGCCGAGGCCCCCGGGTTCCAGAGCCTGGGCTACGCCGAGATGCTGGCCCTGGCGCGGGGAGAACTGAGCCCGGAGGTGACCCGCGAGGCGATCACCGCCCGCACCTGGCAGTACGCGCGCCGTCAGCGCACCTGGTTCCGCCGTCAGGAGGCCGCGTTGCGCCTGGAGGGGGGCGAGGGGCTGGCCGGGGCGGTGGCCGCGCACTGGCGGCAGTATATCGAATCCAAAGACTGGAGCCTGAAATGAGTGCCAAGGAAAAGCCGCTCAAGATCGGCATCACCTGCTACCCGACCTACGGCGGCAGTGGAGTGCTGGCCACCGAGCTGGGCAAGCAACTGGCCCGTCACGGCCACGAGATACATTTCATCAGCTACGCCCTGCCGTACCGGCTGAAAGGCTTTATCAGCAATGTCTACTTTCACGAGGTGCAGGTCTCGAACTACCCGCTGTTCGAGCACCAGCCCTACACCCTGAACCTGGCGGTCAAGATGCACGAGGTGATCCGCGAGACCGGCCTCGACCTCCTGCACGTGCACTACGCGATCCCGCACGCCACCAGCGCCTGGATCGCCAAGCAGATGCTGGGACAGGAGCACCCGATCAAGTTGATCACCACGCTGCACGGCACGGATATCACCCTGGTGGGCCAGGAGGCCTCGTTCAAGGAGATCACCCGCTTTTCGATAGAGCGCTCGGACGGCGTGACCGCGGTCAGCGAATACCTGCGCGGCCAGACCCTCGATTTTTTCAACATCGCCAACCACATCGAGGTGATCCCGAACTTCGTCAACACCGAGGAGTTCTCGCGCCACAAGGAGGGGGAGTGCTGCCGCAAGCACCTGGCCCCCTGCGGCGAGAAAGTGATAATGCACATCTCCAACATGCGGCCGGTCAAACGTCTGGGCGATGTGGTCAAGGTGTTCGCCAAGGTGGCTGAGAAGATCAAGTGCCGTCTGGTGCTGGTGGGGGACGGGCCCGAGACAGCCACTGTCTCGCGCCTGGCCGGCGAGCTGGGGGTGAGTGACCGGATCCTTCTGCTCGGGGCGCAGGACTCGATCGCCAGCCTGCTCAACTGCGCCGACATCGTGCTCCAGCCCAGCGCCACCGAAAGTTTCGGCCTGGTGATCCTGGAGGCCATGTCCATGGGCGTGCCGGCTGTCTCCACCCGCTGCGGCGGCCCGGAGGAGGTGGTGGAGCACGGGGCCTGCGGGTTCCTCTCCGACATCGGAGACGTGGATGACATGGCTGCCAACTGCCTGCGCCTTCTGACCGACAAGGAGCTTTACGACTCTTTCAGCCGCCACGCCCGCGAGCGGGTGCTCGAAAACTACGAGATCGAGACCATCACCCGGCGCTACGAGGCATTTTACCGGAAAATACTGGGCTGAGCCCCCCGCTTCTCTGAGCTTGTGCGGTGTTGACGACAACGACCCGGGAGACAATGGATTGAGCGAGAAAGAATGGATGTTCTGTGAGCGCACGCGCCGTCTGATCCAGGACGCGCTGGAGGAGGATGTGGGCAGCGGGGACTATTCCTCGCTCTGGTCGGTCCCGCCCGAGCACCGTAGCTCGGCCAAGATCATCGCCCGCGCGGGTGGAGTGCTGGCCGGCATCCCGGTGGCCCGCTATCTGCTGGAGCTGATCGACCCGGCGCCGGCCCTGGTCTCGACCCTGGAGGACGGGGCCAGTGTGGCCGCCGGGCAGGTGATCGCCCAGCTCGAGGGCCAGAGCCTGGCTCTGCTCAAGGTGGAGCGGACCCTGCTCAATTTCATCCAGCGCCTGTCGGGTGTGGCCACCATGACCCACAGTTTCATGGAGCGGGTCGAGGGCACCGGCGTGCGTATCCTGGACACGCGCAAGACCACGCCCGGTTTCCGCGAGCTCGAAAAGTACGCGGTGCGGGTGGGGGGCGGGTTCAACCACCGGATCGGGCTGTTCGACTACGTGCTGCTCAAGGAGAACCACATCGCCGCCGCCGGTGGGATCACCCGGGCGGTGGAGGTGGCCAAGAAGAAGAACAGTCTCGGGCTCAAGATCGAGGTCGAGACCCGGACCCTGGACGAGGTCCACGAGGCCGCGCGCGTCTCGGTGGACCGGATCATGCTCGACAACATGACCGTGGAACAGATGCAGGTGGCGGTGGAGATAATCCGCAACCACAGCCTGGGCCCGGTGCCGGAGATCGAGGCCAGCGGGGATGTCAACCTGCGCACCGTGTCGGCCATCGCCGCCACGGGCGTGGATTTCATCTCCGTGGGCGCGCTGACCCACTCCTCGGGCATTCTCAATCTCAGCATGCTGATCGAAGCCACGGACTGAGCGCAAAATGTCCGCCTCAGCCTTCGAAAAAAAACTGGTGGATGCTCTTCGCGCCAATGAGGGGCGCTACCTGGACGAGACCGCCCTCCGTCGGGAGATGGGTCTGGGCGGGGCCGTGGACGAGGATGACGACTCCGGGGGGGATATCCCGCGGGCCGTCGAGCTGCTCAGGTTGCAGGGCTGGGGGGTGGATGGGGACGAGGTGCAGGGCTGGCGGCTGTACGGTGCGCCGGAGTGCCTGAATTACCTGGAGGTGGAGAACGCACTGACCACCTCTTTCCTCGGCCGCTGCCTGTTTGTCTACCGGATCCTCGGCTCGACCAACCAGACCGCCAGGATGCTGGCCGAAAGCGGTGCGCCGGACGGGACCCTGCTGGTGGCCGAGGAGCAGAGCCGCGGCCGCGGCCGCAGCGCCAACGCCTGGCACTCGCCCGCGGGCGGCGGAATATGGGCCAGCCTGATCCTGAGGCCCGGAATCGCCCCAGAGCGCCTGGGCACCCTGGGTATCCTGGTCGCGTGCAGTATCTGCCTGGCCGTGGAGGAAACCACCGGCCTTCAGCCGCTGATCAAATGGCCCAACGACATCCTGATCGGCGGGCGCAAGGTGGCTGGAATCCTGTGCGAAAGCGGCCTGGCGGGCCAGCGCCTGCGGCATGTGATCCTGGGTTTCGGGCTGAACGTGAACCTGGAGGAATTCCCGGCGCCGCTGCGGCGCAGCGCCACCTCGCTCAGTCTGGCCGCCGGAGGGCGTCGTTTCGACCGGGTGCAGCTTCTGAGTTCAATCCTCGACCACCTGGAGCAGGGCTATCTCAGCTTTCTGACCGACGGTTTCTCGGCCTGCCTGCCCCGGGTCCAGCGGCGCGATTTCCTGCGCGACCGCGAGGTCGAGGTCGAGACCCCGGACCGGGGGCGGCTGCGGGGCCGGGCCCGCGGGATCGACGAGGCCGGGGCGTTGCTGCTCGAATGCCCGCCGCCGCTGGGTCCCTGCCGGATCGAACAGGGGCACGTGGTTGCTTTCTGAACGCTTGCGATGTAGGATTATAACAGGATGCAATCCCTGTTGAACCCGGAGGATACAGAGTGCTTCTCGCAGTCGACATCGGAAACACCAACATCGTGCTGGGGCTTTTCCGCGAGCGGGAAATAATCCATCACTGGCGGATCGATTCGAACATCCGCCGCACGGTGGACGATTACGGCCATATGGTCTGCTACATGCTGGAGCGCTCGGTGGGAAGCTCCGGCCTGGACGGTGTGGTGATCGCCTCGGTGGTGCCCACGCTGACCTACGTGTTCCAGAAACTGGCCCAGCGCTATTTCGAGCGCGAGGCGGTGATCGTGGACGGTCTGTCGCCGCTGGGGCTGGCATTCCGGGTCGACACCCCGCTCGAGATGATCGGCCCGGACCGGGTGGTCAACGCCCTGGCCGTGCGGGAGCGCTACGCGGTGGATTCGATCGTGGTCGACATGGGCACGGCCACCACCTTTGACCTGGTGCGTGCGGACGGGGCTTACGAGGGTGGGGTGATCGCGCCGGGGATCAGCACTTGCGCCGAGGCCCTGGTCAAGAAAGCCGCCATGCTCAGCCGGGTCGAGATCGAGGTGCCCTCCAGCGTGATCGGGCGCAGCACGCGCAGCATGATGCAGTCGGGGATTTTCTTCGGCGCGGTCGGCCAGATCGACGGAATCCTGAGCATGCTGAAAAAAGAGTGGATGCCCGGCTGCCGGGTGATTGCCACGGGTGGGTTTGTGAATATGCTGTCCCGCTACTGCCGCCAGTTCGACACCGTAGACCCGAACCTGACGCTTCACGGGTTGAACCTTGCCTACACTATTCTTAAGAACTCGCCGAAAAAAATAGACTGAGGTTTGTTTTCCGCTTGATTTTTGTTTTCAAAACGAACAATTTTTAGTATAATTTCCACTTAAAAGTCGACTAAATTGTCTCTGACTTTTCAGGCCAGAGGATAGCAATGCTCTATGCGGCTGCCAGGTTCATTTCCCCAGGTGGGAAGAACGGGTTGCTTGCGTCCTTTTTCCCCTCATCAAAAATTTCTCTTTTACCCTGTTTTCTATCACCGGTTGCGGCCATTTGTTCCATTTTTTTAAGAAAAACGGCCCGCAGAGCCGTTTAATGTAACAGCATTCTATAAATTTCTTGACAGCGCACACGATTATGATGGTATAATGAACCACGTAATCCCATTCCCTTCAATCTGTTACGTCTGACTCTGTCGGGAAAGGAGGGTGAATGGCCTAAAATGGTTGAAAACTCGGATTTCGACGAGCAGAGTTCTCTGACGTTAACGACAGGAGAGTTCTATGCACAGGTTTTGTATGCTGTGGTTAGTGATGAGCCTGGCCCTGGTGTTGTTTGCCGGTCAGGTCTTTGCCCAGACCTCCGGCAAGCTGGAGGGTATCGTGCGGGACAAAGACACCGGCGACCCGATCGCCGGGGTGCAGGTCACTGTCGTGGGCACTCGTCTGGGTAACGTGACGAACAAGGACGGCTACTACTTTATCCTGAACGTCCCGGTTGGCAACCGCACTGTCAAGTTCGTCTTCACCGGCTACAAGCCGGTCGAGGTAGTGGACGCGCGCGTTCCGGCCGGAAACACGATCACGGTCAACGCCGAACTCACCAGCACGGTGATCGGTATGGAGGCGATCGTGATCGAGGGCGAAAGCGACCCGCTGGTAGCCCGTGACAATGTCCAGACCCGCCAGAATCTGCGGGCCCAGGACATCCAGAACATGGCGGAGACACAGATCTCGGACATGATGAACCTCCAAGCCGGCGTGGTGGTCGACTACTCCGGCAACTTCTCGCTGCGCGGTGGGCGGGAGGGTGAGGAGGCCATGTACGTGGACGGTGTGCTGGTCAAGGCGCAGAACGAGCAGCAGGGCACCGAGGACCGCGGCGCGGTCGAAACGAGCGCCGGCGGCGTGATCAACCCGCTGGTGGTCTCGAACGATGCGATGGAGGAGGTCAACCTTATCACCGGTGGTTTCCAGGCCGAGTTCGGCAACGCCCAGTCCGGCTTGATTAACATCGTGACCAAGCAGGGCGGCACGCAGATGGCCGGGAATTTGAAATTCATCACCGACCAGGCCAACCCCCGCGGCATGGATTACGGCTACAACAATCTTGAGGGAAGCCTCGGCGGCCCGATCTACGGCGATAAGCTAAATTTCTTCGTCGCCGGCATGATACGCGGCCAGGCGGACGCCACCCCGCGCCTGAGCGGTGACAAGGGCGGTTTCCGCGGTGTGACCCAGAGTTTCATCAACTCGCTCAACCGGGACCTGGGAAACGTGGGCGTGGTCACCGACGGGGTGGCCGACCGGGATGATGCGATCAACCCGCTGACGGTGAACTCTTTCGCCGAGTACCGGACCACCACCAAGGCCCCCGATCTGGGCTACGGAGTGGTGAACGAGGATGGAACCTACACCCGCGGTTTCAGCCGCACGGACGGCCTGCCGTTCCGTCTGCTGACCCAATCCATGGTCATCGCCAACCCGGCGGATGTCGCGACGGACGGGACTCTGCGCTCTGGGGCCCAGCCCCTGATCCAGATCGACCCGACCACCGGCCGGCTCTGGACCCTGGATGCGGACGGCAAGGCGACCACCTCGCCCGATGCCATTGCGGCGGCGTTCGCCAGCGGCGTGGCCGTGGCCAACCCGCTGTACTCCGGGCCCTACATGAACTCCAACCCGGCCCGCCTGCCCGGCAACTGGAAGGACCTTTACACCACGTCTTTCAAGTCGACCTATGCCCCTACCGACTGGATGAAGTTCATCACGGTGTACCATCGCAGCCGTGACCAGCGTCAGTACTACGATCATGCCTACATGTTCAACAACCCGTACCGGACCAACCAGGCCCAACGTCTGACCACCGACATGGGCATGGCCGGCATGGACTGGACTTTCTTCCGCAACAGCAACCGCTCGGTCAACAGCCAGTTGCGCCTGTCCTATTTCAAGAACGACCTGGACGGCGGCCTGCTGCTGGAGGACTATGTCGGTCGCAACACGTTCATGGGCGTGGGAGGCAACATCGGGTTCTACGATGAGGACGAGATGAACCGCTACTCGCTGTACTCCGCGGTCTCGTCCGACGGGTACGCCAACGATGCGATCGAACCGGATGCCACGCACTCGGATATAGACCGGACACACCACTGGCCCACCGACCAGGTCACGGCCAGCAACATCTTCGGCGCCACCACTCCCAGCCGCAAGGGCGAACGCGGCGACCGCATGTACCCGCGCCAGTTCGTCAACAACGGCATGTCCCTGCCGCTGCGCAACGACACCGAGAAGCGCTGGGGCCTCAAGTTTGACATGGACAGCCAACTCGACCGCTACAACCGCGTGAAAGTCGGGTTCGAGAACCTGTGGTGGAACGCGACCGAGGTGACCCGGTTCTATTACGGCGAGTTCACCGATGACCAGTATGTGGCCAAGCCGCGGCTGCTGGGTGTCTACGCCCAGGACCGCATGGATTTCGGCGATCTGGTGATCGACCTCGGCGTGCGCATGGACCGCTACAATGTCAACAAAGCCTTCCCGATCATAGTCGGACAGAACAACCCTGATTTCAGTGACCCCACGGCTGTGCCGGAGGCGAAGACGCATTTCAGCCCGCGCATCGGCGTGGCACACCCGATCACGGACCGCACCCAGGTGCGCCTGTCCTACGGGCATTTCTACCAGGTGGCGCCGTTCGAGCTGATGTACGCGATGAGCGAGCGTGACTTTGCCACCGACGCCCTGTCGAACCCAAACCAGAATTTCGGCAACGGCTGGCTGGACATGGCTCAGACGATCCAGTTCGAGGCCGGTTTCACCACGCTGCTGTCCGAGGACATGGTGCTGGATTTCGTCGGCTACAACCGCGAAATCCGCGGCAATTTCGGACTGCGTCTGGCCACGGCCGACGACCTGCGCCGTCTGGCCCTGGTGGCCCCGGATTACGTAATCCGCGGCCAGGGCAACATGGAGGTTGTCGCCAACCAGGACAACGGCAACGTGCGCGGTTTCGACCTGACCATGGACAAGCGCTACTCCAGGTATTTCGGCGTGCGCGCCACCTACTCGCTGATGTTCGCCCGCTCGACCCAGAGCGACCCGCAGGAGTATGTGCGCACCCTGGCCCGTCAGCTCGACCCGTTCACCAACCAGAGCCCGCCGCCTCCGTCCGACCCCGCGCCGACGGATGACGACCGGACGCACCAGCTCAATGTGATGCTCAACCTGCTGTTCCCGGACGATTTCCAGAAAGGCACCCATCTTGGGAGCGTCCTGCGGAACGCCGGCGCCTATTTCGATGTCACCTACAACTCGGGCGCCCCGTACACTCCGGTGGACGAGCAGGGTAATTTCATCACCGCGGCGAACAGCGCGCGAATGCCGGGCTATGTCAGCGCCGACCTGCGGCTGAACAAGTCCTTCGCCATGGGGAACAGGCGCCTCAACCTGTATGTGACGATCATGAACCTCTTCGAAAACGTCAACTACGGCCAGCAGGCTGTCGATCCCACCTCAGGCCAGGTGGGCGTGGACAAGTATTTCCTCGAAGAGCTTCTCCCGAGTGCTCAGGCCACTGCGGTGACCACCGAAGCCCAGTTGATCCGCGATCTGAACAAGGACGGCTACGTGACGAAGTCCGAGGCCGCAGCCGCCTCGTACGCCAAGGGCCGTGCCCAGGACATGGACCCGCTGTTCTGGCTCAACCCGCGTGAGGTCCGTCTGGGCGTCGAGTACAGTTTTTAGGCTCAAGGTTCTCCCGGGCGCGGCTTCCATGTCGCCCGGGCTGCCAGGTTTCTGACGGCAAAAACCTGTAATCGAGATCAGGATCAGCCAAAGGAGAACTCAATGCAGAACGGTTTCAGAAGAATCCTCAGGGCGGTCGCGCTGGTGACGGTCGCTCTGTCTCTGGCGCTGCCGCAACTGGCCGGCGCCAGGAAGCCGGGTGACACCGGCAAGTTCAAACGCGCCGGGGATACGGACCTTTCCGTTATCAGCCGCATGTTCACCACGACGAACAGCATCATATTCGGCCTGGACAACCGGGGCAACCTGGGTAAAGACCCCGGCGGAAGTTCCACCACGGGTGGCGGTTTCTGGCGCGCCCGCACCGATCAGTACGTGTTCCAGTCCGGCCTGCACGTGGCCGGTATCTTCGATTCTGACGGTGACGGTGTCTACCAGGACACGGTGGAAACCGAATCGGTGTACGATGAGGAATGGCGCGAGGGCAAGGCCTCCAACAGCCAGGACGATCCCGCCAACCGTCTGTATTCCAGCACGGTGGCCGCGGACCTGACCGCCTGGCCGGCCGAGTTCCGCGGCGAGGACGGCGAGCCCAAGGTTTTCGGCCAGCAGGACATTGTCACTTTCTACACGGACATCGGCGGCCCGGTCAATCCGGCGGCTGGCTCGTTCCGTCTGGGGGTGGAGACCTATCAGCGGGTCAAGCTCTTCTCCGTCACCTCGCAGAAAGACATCATGTATGTCGAGTGGCGTTTCAAGAACGTCTCCGACTACGTGCATGACGATATCAACGGCGACGGCGCGGTGGATGTCCAGGGCCCGTACCTGATCAAGGACATGCTGGCCGTGGTCAACACCGACTTCGATATCGGCGAGGCGGATGACGACCGCGCCGGGGTCTCGCCCAAGCTGAACATGGCGATCTACTGGGACAGCGATTTCTCGGAAGCCAATTTCACCAACCCGGTGGGTTTCCTGGGGATCAAGTTCCTGGACAGCCCGACCCAGGTCGGCCGTCCCCCTGACGGGATCGACAACAACGGCGACGGGGTGGTGGATGAGGAGGGTGAGCCCAACCGCATCGGCCTGACCGGTTTCACCATCACCACCAACCGCGGCGGCCCGCGCGAGGACCCCAACACCGACGCCGAGGCCTACCGGATCATGATCAACGCTCCGGGCGAGGTCACCGAGCCGCACTGGGACCCGAGCGCCGACCTGATCATCTCGGACTTCCAGGACGACCTGCGCGCCCGTCTGCTCACCGGCCCGTTCGACCTGCCGTTCGACGGGAAGTTCCAGAAAGTGGAAGTGGCCTACCTGCTGGCCGAGCCGCTGCGCAACCCGCCCAACGTGGATGACATCACGTTCGAGGGCGAGCTGAGGCCCCTGGCCGGTCTGGCGCAGACCGTGCAGAACACGTTCGACACGAATTTCAACCTGCCCTCCCCGCCGGTCAGCCCCAACCTGCGGCTGATCGAGCGCGACGGATCGGTGGTGGTGACCTGGGACGATCTGCCCGAGAAAACCCCGGACCCGTTCTACCCGGTAAGCCAGGTGCCGACCAACCCGGACGGCACACCGGCGGCCACCTATAACCCCGATTACCTGAAGTACGATTTCCAGGGCTACCGGGTCTACCGTGCGCTGACCTCGGACCCCAAGTCCGCGATCCTGGTGGCGCAGTTCGACAAGGCGGACGGGGTGACCACCTCCTCGGCCTCCTACGTGACTCAGGAAGGCGTGGATGTGAACGGCGACGGGGTGCCGGATTTCCCCAGCACCACGGTCGATCCGTTCGATGTCGGCTTCAAGGGCGATGACGATGTCAAGGACACCGGCCTCAAGTACATCTTCGTCGACCAGGGCCAGGGCCTGAGCAACAAGATCGGCCTGTACAACGGCGTGCACTACTACTACGCGGTCACGGCTTTCGACTACCAGCCCACCAACACGGGCCAGGAGTCGCTGGAGTCGGGCCTTCAGCTGATCTCGCTGGACAAGAACGGGATCAACACCCGCGAGGGCACCCCGCGCACCTCGGCCAACGGTTACATCGCGGCCAGCGTGCAGGGCACCAGCCAATTGTATCCTGACGGCTCCACGATCGGCGAGCCGGGCACGATCAACCTGGACGCCGACGGGATGCTGGAAGCGGGCGTGACGCAGCCGGCCGCGACCAACGGCCTGTCGATCACCAACGTGACTATCGCCAACGGCGATCCGGCGCTCCTGCCCAAATCCCTGTATTTAGTCGTCGACAGCGTGGTGAACACGCCCGAGGACTTCGACCCCGCGATGGGGTTCTACCACGATGCCCAATGGGACATCCACCTCCACGCCGAGGACGGCAACCACAACCAGTTCGGCGCTACGATGGTCAGCAGCATGGGCAAGTACGACCCGTGGGGCGATGACGTGGAACTGAGCGGCTCACTGCCGATCAAGACCCAGGGCAGCGTTGTCGCCAGCCTCGATTTCTCGCTGTGGGCCGACAACTGGAACGGCTTTGTCTGCCAGCCGATCCAGATCGGCGGCCACATGGCCTACGAGAACGTGCGCCACGGCCATCAGCGCACCGAGCTGACCGATTATTTCTGGGATTCCTACGGTTTCGCAGCTTTCGCCTACAACTACGGTGTAGGCGAGAAGGAAGCGATGACGATGCTGGCCAACGCCCTCAACATCGGCCACATCTACGCCGGCACCCGCACCGCCGACATCGAGGTCAAGTGGGTGGACGCCGGCGGCGGCGACCTGACCCTGCAAGTCTACGACGAGTCGAACAAGGTACCGGTGCAGTTCAACCAGTTGCCCAACGACGGCTGGGGTTTCGTGCCGAAAGACAAGAGCGCGCTGGACATAACGGTCGACCATCAGACCGCGCACGAGATGTTCGACGTGATCGAAGGCACCGAGGTACCGGGCGAAGAGCTGATCGCCCAAGAGGTCACCCTGGCCGACGGCAGCAAGCAGCCCTACGCCGTGGATGACGGCGTGCGCCGCAATCTCTACCTGGTGAGCAAGCTGAGCCAGGCGCTCAAGCCCTCCGATTTCGACGAGGCAGGCCGCGAGGTCCAGGACCCGGAAACTGAAGAAATGGTGCCGTACGGCGACGGGGTGGCCGATTTCACCGGCACCCAGGACCTGGACCTGTATGTCTGCGGCGTGATGTTCCAGGTCAACGGCATCACCGCACTGCCCGCGGCGGGCGATGTCTGGAAGATCAGGATGCGCCAGGGGGTGGACGCCTCGCAGAACCCGTATCGCGGCGGCACGGATTTCCCCGGCGCTTTCAACTACGACCACCGCAAGCCGGTGGCCGGCAGCCGCTGGCTGGTGTCGCTGAAACCCGACACGCTGAACCTGGCCGAGCGCGACCTGAGCCGCATCCGGGTCGTACCCAATCCGTACATCGCCTCCAGTCCGCTGGACCTGACGACGAACGATGTGGAGCTTCATTTCACCAACCTGCCCGGAGTCTGCACGATCCGGATCTACACGGTGGCCGGTCACCTAGTCGATATAATCGAGCACACCGACGGCACCGGGGACACGATCTGGAAGGTGCGTTCCCGTTTCAACCAGAAGATCGCCAGCGGGTATTACATCTACCACGTTGAGGATCATGAGACGGGCCGGAAGCACATGGGCAAGTTCGCCATTATCCACTGAGTCCGTCCGGCAATAACGGACTGTAAATTGCCAGCATGATGGAGGACAAGATGCGCTTTAACATAAATAAAGGCTACATCCTCAGCCTGGTGGCAGCCCTGGTCATACCCGCGGCGTTGTCGGCCGACAGCGGGTCGACTCTGACCAATCCGCTGCGTGGCCGGGTGGCCGATTTCTCGAGTGTCGGTAACCGCGCGGCCGAGTTCCTGACTCTGCCCGTGGGCGCCCGGGGTATCGCCATGGGCGGTGCTTTCGCCGCCCAGGCGGACGATATCTCGGCGGTTTACTGGAACCCGGCGGGGGTGGCGTTCATCGAGGGCCCGCAGGTGTTTTTCAACCATGTGGACATGCCCCTGGATTTCTCGTTAGACTACACCGCCGGGGCGATGCCCCTGTTGGACGGCCGCCTGGTCCTGGGTGGCTTCTTCGGAATCCTCAACATCGCCGAGGAGGAGATCACGACCATCGAGTCTCCGGACGGCACCGGGGCGTACTACGACGGTTACAGTCTGCAGTACGGGGCCACGCTGTCGTTCAATTTCAGCGACCGGTTCTCGGCCGGCATCAATGTCAAGGGTGTGCGCGAGTCGATCTACCAGATGAGCGGAAACGCCATCGCCTTCGACATGGGCACCAACTATCACACCAACCTGTTCGAGAAGCCGGTCCGGGTCTCTTTCGTCATCTCGAACCTGGGGAGCAACATCCGCCTGTTCGGCGAGAACCTGTTCATCCAGATCAAGCCGCAGGAAATTTACAGTGACCGTCTGATGGACGGGGCCGGCAACCGGATTTTCCATCGTGACAACCGGAACGCCTATTACAGCACCAGCCGGTTCAGTCTGCCGACCAGCTTCATGGCCGCCATGGCCATGGATGTCTACAGCTCCAGTGACATGCGCTGGACCCTGGCCGGCCAGTTCGCCGAGAACAACTACATGCCCACCTCGTTCGCGGTGGGCACCGAGCTGGCCCGCACGATGAGCTCCCGTTTCTCCGGCGCCCTGCGCTGGGGCTGGAGCATCGAGCGGGATGAGGTGGGCCTGGACGGCGGCGATCAGATGCGCGGCCTGAGCGCCGGCGGCGGCATCGAGTACCGTATCTACAAGGACATCGCCCTGGCCGTGGACTACGCCTACCGTGACTGGGGCCGTCTGACCCAGAACCATGTTTTCACCCTGTCCTGGAAGATGCAGTGATCTTTCAGGTGGCTTGAGTAAAACCGGCCGGGGCCCTGCCGATACGGGGCCCCGGCTTTTTTCCGCTGCCTGTGAAACAAAGCGGCATTTTGCGAGTTAATTCCCTGCGTGAGGCCCGGCGCCTCTGTCCGAAGGCCCCGAGCCGAGCGTTGCACGGCCGCCCGAGTTGACTTGATTTTCCTGCCGAGCTATCTTTAGGTTGATCCCAGAGCGGAACCGCGTTCCTGAAATCCCGGAAGCGGGTGAGGACCCCCAGCTCCGGCCACTCCCAAATTACACTGAGATATCCGTCATTTCCGGGAGCACTCTCAATGGACCGTATGGAACAGGATGAACTTCAAAAGCACGATGGAGTGGAGGGCAACAAGGCCTATGTCGCTTTCGAGGGCCGGATTTACGATGTCACCGAAAGCCGGCTCTGGAAAAACGGAAAGCATTTCAAGAGCCACCAGGCCGGCCGTGATCTGACCGCCGCGCTGAAAGCCGCCCCGCACGGGGCCGAGGTGTTCGGGAAATTCACCTCAGTGGCCGAGATCGGGCCGCGCGAGGCGGCCCCGGCCACCACTATGGCGATGAAAACCCCCTCGCGCCTGGTCTCGCGCATTCTGGATGAGCACCCGCACCCCATTTCGGTCCACTTCCCGATCGCCCTGTGCATCGCCGCCTCGCTGTTCACTTTCCTTGGCCTGGTCACGCCGCTGCCTTACATGGTCGAGGCCTCCTACTACAACCTGATAGTGGCCGCCCTGGGCACTCCGGTTTCCATCGCCACCGGGCTTTTGAGCTGGTACTACAACTACAGCGGGATCTGGACGCATATCTACCGGATGAAGACTTTCCTGTCGGTCCTGCTGGTGTTGCTGCTGGGGGTGGCGTTCGGTATTCTGTTCCTGGCCCTGGACGGCGTGCTGGCCGGCCACGGGCTCTGGTACTGGGCCTACAGCCTGAGCGTGCTGGCCCTGGCCCCCACGGTGGTTGGCCTGGGGTATTTCGGTGGAAAAATAACTTTCCCCTCCTGACCGGGAGAATGCAATGGATAAGGAAGTTGTCAAACAACTGGAGCGCATGATCGAGGTCGTGGTGCGCAGCATCCCCAAGGAGCGCCAGGCGCATGACGCTTTCCTGACCACGGCCCAGGAGGCCCGCTCGGAGATGATCCAGGTGCTGTTCTCCCGCCTGGCCGAGCAGGAGGAGCAGCACGAGGCCAAGCTGAGGGCGGCCCTGGAAATCCTGCAGCAGGAGCTGAACGACGCCCGCGGAAAGCCTGTGGCCATGGGGGAGGGCTCCCTGGCGATCCACTCCGAGGACATGCCGGAAGAGGAAAAATGCCGGGACGTCGAAAAAGTGATGGAAGTGGTGATGCGGATGATCCCCAAGGAGCGCGCCGCGGCCGAGCTTTACTCCAGCACCGCCTCCTCGGCCAGCCGTGAGCTGACTAAAAAGCTCTTCGAGATGCTCGCCGCTCAGGAGCAGGAGCACGAAAACAAGCTGATAGCGATCCTCGACCTGCTGAAACAGGAGATGAACCGGATCAAGTGCCGCCGCTGATGCGGCCTGCCGTTGATCGGGTCATCGAGGGGGGCGTTTTTTCGCTTTTGTTATGGATAAAACCTTTCATTCTCATAATCCGTTTCCTGGCCCTGCCAGGAGCGGATGGACGAAGGGGAGAGCTTTCTCCCGCAGGTGGATTAAACAGATAAGGACTGTCACAAATGCGAGCACGCAAAATAGCAGATGGAATCCACTGGGTCGGAGTGATCGACCCGGACCGCAGGCTGTTCGAGGAAATAACTCCGCTGCCGGATGGGACGAGCTACAACTCGTACCTTGTGCGCGGCAAGGATAAAACTGTGCTGATCGACACCGTGGAGCCGGAGTTCAAGTCCATATTGTTCGAGCGTATCGACGACGCCGGGGGGAAGGATATCGATTACATCGTGTCCAACCACGCCGAGCAGGACCATTCCGGCTCGCTCCCCGCGGCCCTGGAGCGTTTCCCACGGGCCAAGGTGCTCTGCACGCCCAAGGGGCGCAACATGCTGCTCGACCTTCTGCCCCTGGACCCCGAGCGGATCGAGACCGTGGAGGACGGCCAGACGCTCGACCTGGGCGGGCGCACCCTGGAGTTCATCCACGCCCCCTGGGTGCACTGGCCCGAGACCATGTTCACGTACCTGCGCGAGGAGGGGATTCTTTTCTCCTGCGACCTGTTCGGCTCGCACCTGGCCACGAACGACCTGTTCGTGACCGACCGCTGCCGTCTGCTGGAGTCGGCCAAACGCTACTACGCCGAGGTGATGATGCCGTTTTCCGGTCCGGTGCGCCGGAACATGGAAAAAATCCAGGACCGCACGATCAACATCATCGCACCCAGCCATGGGCCCCTGCACGATGACCCCGGGTTCATCCTGGACACCTACCGCGACTGGGCTGGCGAGGAGCCGAAAAACCTGGTGGTGGTTCCGTATGTTTCGATGCACGGCAGCACCAAGAGCATGGTCACGCGCTTCATCGAGTCCCTGGTCTGCCGCGGCGTGCGGGTGGAATTCTTCAACCTGGCCGAGACCGACACCGGCCGTCTGTCCATGGCCCTGGTGGATGCCGCCACGGTGGCGTTCGGCTCGCCCAATATCCTTAACGGCATGCACCCCAAGGTGGTCTACGCCGCCTACCTGGTCAACGCCCTGCGGCCCAAGGCCCGTTTCGTGTCGATGATCGGCTCGTACGGCTGGGGGGCGAAGATGGAGGACCAGCTCCACGGGTTGCTTAAGGGGCTCAATATAGAGATGCTCGACACGGTCCTCACCCGCGGCGCGCCCTCCGAGCAGGACTTCACCTCGCTGGATTTTCTGGCCCAGACCATCGCCGACCGTCACGCCGCTGTCTGTGCCGACTGGAAGAAAAGCTGAGCGGCATAGCTTCGGAGTCTGCGCGCACCTTGAAAAAAGAATGGCAATCCTTTTCAAAACCTGCACATTATATTATACTGAAATCATTGTGATTCCCAGTTAATATTACGTGCAGAGGGAGGCGAGAGATGTGGGATTATACCGATAAAGTGATGGACCATTTCCGTCATCCGCGCAATGTCGGATTCATCAAGGATGCGGATGGGGTGGGGGAAGTGGGGTCGATGGCTTGCGGGGATGCTCTGCGCCTGATGTTCAAGCTGGATGAACAGGGCCGGATCGAGGATGTCAAATTCCAGACTTTCGGCTGCGGCAGCGCTATCGCCTCGGCCTCGGCCCTGACCGAGATGCTCAGGGGTAAGACCCTCGAAGAGGCGGAAAAGCTTACCAACCAGGACATAGCCGAATTCCTGGGCGGGCTGCCCGAGCAGAAAATGCACTGCTCCGTGCTGGGCCGCGAGGCCCTGGAAGCCGCTATCGAAAACTACCGCAACGGCACTATCGGCCAGGTGCAGCTCGAGGGCCGGGTGGTTTGCATCTGCTTCGGCGTGACCGAGGAGAAGATCGAGCGGGCGATCCGCGAGAACGGCCTCAGCACAGTGGACCAGGTGACCAACTACACCAAGGCCGGCGGCGGCTGCGGCGGCTGTAAGGATGAGATAGCCCAGATACTGGAGCGGATCAACGGCCACCTGGCGGTGAAAGAGAGCCAGCCCGAGGTGTCCAAACCCAAGCGCAAGTTGACCAACATTCAGAAAATCCAGCTTATCCAGGAAACAATTGACCGCGAGATCCGCCCCGAGCTGAAGAAGGACGGGGGGGATGTGGAACTGGTGGACGTGGACGGGGACAAGGTGATCCTCTCGCTGCGCGGCAGCTGTGTGGAATGCCGGGTGGCCCAGTTCACGCTCAAGACCCTGGTTGAACCCAAACTGAAGTCCTTCGTCTCGGAGGACCTGGTTGTGGTGGAGGCAAAGTGAGCCGTACAGTCTATCTCGACAACAATGCAACGACAATGATCGCCCCGGAAGTCGTGGCGGCAATGCAACCCTATCTGACCGATTTCTACGGCAACCCATCGAGCATGCACAGTTTCGGCGGGGGCGTGCGCCGTCAGGTGGACCAGGCCCGCGCCAGCGTGGCCGCCCTGTTCAACGCCACGCCCGAGGAGATCATTTTCACCGCCGGCGGCTCCGAGGGCGACAACCAGGCCATCCTGGGCACCCTTGAGCTCTTGCCATCGAACAAGCGGCATTTCATCACCACCCGGGTGGAGCACCCGGCCGTGCGCGAGGTGGGCCATTACCTGCGCGACCAGCGTGGCTACCGTCTGACCGAGCTGCCGGTGGACAGCGACGGCGCTCTGGACCTGGAGCAACTGGAGCGCTCGATTGCCGAGGACACCGGCCTGATCAGCGTGATGTGGGCCAACAACGAGACCGGGGTGATCTTTCCCATCGAGAAGATCGCGGCCATAGCCAAGGCGCGTGGGGTGCTGTTCCACACGGATGCCGTGCAGGTGGCGGGCAAGCTGCCCATCGACCTGAAAAAAATCCCGGTGGACCTGCTGTCCATGTCCGGCCACAAGATACACGCCCCCAAGGGTATCGGCGCGCTCTACGTGCGCGAGGGCACCAAGATCAACCCGCTGATCCACGGCGGGCACCAGGAGAACGGCAAGCGGGCCGGCACGGAGAACGTGCCCGGGATCATCGGGCTGGGACGGGCGGCGGAGCTGGCCCTGGACGGCATGTCCGAGGAGAGCGGGCGGGTGCGCGCCCTGCGTGACCGTCTGGAAAAAGGCCTCCTGGCCAGTTGCACGGACTCGCGGGTCAACGGCAGGAACCGTCTGCACAACACGCTCAACGTGAGCTTCGAGTTCATCGAGGGCGAGTCGATCCTGCTGATGCTGGACGAGTACGGAATTTGCGCCTCCAGCGGCTCGGCTTGCGCCAGCGGCTCCCTGGAGCCCAGCTACGTGCTGCGCGCCCTGGGCATACCGTTCACCGCGGTGCACGGCTCCATCCGTTTCAGCCTCAGCCGCTACACCACGGATGAGGACATCGACGCAGTGCTGGAGCGCATGCCCGGGATCGTGGACCGCCTGCGCGAGATTTCCCCGTTCGTGCAGAAAGAGGCCTGACAAGGGCTTTTCTCTCTTACATGAATGAATCTCTCAAGCGCCCGGAGTCCGCGGGCGCTTTTGTTACCGGTACGTTCGAGGAGGGCGCATGCCCGAGCTTCCCGAGGTGGAAACAATCGCCCGTCAGTTGGC
Organism: bacterium; assembly: GCA_021372515.1. Lineage (NCBI taxonomy): Bacteria > bacterium. The sequence continues at coordinate 15,129 of JAJFUG010000016.1, read as the reverse complement.
ACCGCACTTGGAGGGGCGGGTGATCCGGTCGGTGGAGGTGCTGGACAGAAAGCTGGACAGTCCTGCCCTGGGCCAGTTGGAGGGGCGGAGGATAGTGCGGGTGCACCGTCTGGGCAAGCAGGTGCTTATGGAGATGTCCGCGTTGTCGGGAGCGGACAGCCCGCTCTGGTTGTGTTTTCACCTGCGCATGTCGGGACGGCTGATCATGGACGGCTGCCAGGGGGGGCAGAAAGAGAAGCACCTGCGGGCCAGTCTGCACCTGGACCGGGGAACCTTGCATTTCTACGACCTGCGGCGTTTCGGCCTGATGCGGGTGGCGAACTCACCGCGCGAGGCCGTGCCCGGCGGGCTGGACCCGCTCACTCCGGAGTTCACCACGGAGCGCCTGGCTGCGATGCTGGCCGGAGCACGCGGCGAGATCAAGCCCTGGCTTCTGCGCCAGGACCGTCTGGCCGGGATCGGCAACATCTACGCCTCCGAGATCCTTTTCGACTGCCGGATCAACCCGCGCCGCGCCCCCGGCTCGCTGAGTGCAGAGGAAATCAAACGTCTGCACGCCTCGACAGTACGGATCCTGAAACTGGCGATTGAAAACTGCGGGACCACGTTCTCGGATTTCCAGGACTCGCGCGGCGAGAGCGGCTCGTTCCAGAACCTTCTTGCGGTGTACGGCCGTGAGGGTGAGCCCTGCAAGGCCTGCGCTCGTCCGATCACCCGGATCGTGCAGCAGCAGCGCAGCACTTTTTTCTGCGAGTCCTGCCAGCGCACCTGAGGGAGGGCCGGAAAAGAAAAATGTGGATTTATTGGTAAATATTTGCCATCCACACTTGACAGCCGCCCGGTCGCAACCTTAGCGTTGAACAGAGGTGCGGAACAGAACCCGAGGCTGGGCCCGGGTGAGGTTCCGGCCGGAAATCAACCCGGATCGGCGGCTCTGGCCGGCCGATACGCATGCACAATCCGACAGGAGACTTGAAATGAGTGAAAGAAAAGGTGCGGTAACCTTCAAGGGTAATCCGCTGACACTGGTGGGCAATGAGATCAAGGCCGGAGACAAGGCCCCCGAGGTCAGCCTCTGGACCACCGACCTGCAGGAAATGAAAATCTCGGACCTCAAGGGCAGCCTGGTCGTGCTGAGCGCGGTTCCCTCGCTGGACACCCCGGTCTGCAACCTGGAGACCAAGCGTTTCAGCAAGGAGGCGGCCCGCCTGGGTGATGTCCGGTTCGTCACGGTCAGCCGGGACACCCCCTTTGCGATCAATCGCTGGGCCAACACCGAGTGCATCGAGAACCTGCTGTTCCTGTCCGATTTCCGCTGCGGCGAGTTCGGCCAGGCCTACGGTATCCTGATCAAGGAGCTGAGCCTGCTGGCCCGCACCGTGTTCGTGATCGACAAGACGGGGGTGGTGCGCTATGTGCAACTGGTGCGCGAGGTGGCGGATGAGCCGGACTATGACGCCATTCTGGAGCAGCTGAAAAAGCTTTCCTGATCTATTCCGGTAGAATCGATTCTCAAAGGGGTGGGACCATGTGTCCTGCCCCTTTTTTCTGCGAATAATTCTCATAGATGCAGTTAATCCGCACGGGCCGTGAATCCTGCAAAAATAATTTCCATCCGCTCTTGACAAGGCCGCTGTCCGCTCTTATATAGATATTGTAACTCATTCTCAAAAAGAGATTGTCATTGCCACAGGCCGAGGGGTCCGGAAAACCGCCGGGTCGAACTCCAGGGCCTCAATACGGAGCCGTACCGATGAGCACATCTATTGACCGTCGTTCATTCCTGAAACTGGGCTTCGCGGCCGCTGCTCTGGCCGCCTCGGCCACGGCTGTCCGCAGCGGGCGGGCGGCTCAAATGCAGGGTTCAACAACAGGGGGTAATAAAATGGCAGCATTTCAGGTGCCGGCGCTTCCGTACGCAGCGGACGCGCTCGAGCCGTACATCGATGAGCAGACCATGCGTATCCATCACGACAAGCACCACCAGGCCTATGTGGACAAGCTGAACGCCGCGCTGCAGGGTCACCCGGAGCTGCAGTCCAAGAGCGTGGAGGACCTGCTGCGCGATCTGTCGGCTGTGCCCGAGGCTATCCGCACCGCGGTGCGCAACCACGGCGGCGGACATGCCAACCACTCGTTCTTCTGGCCGTTGCTCAAAAAGGATGTCGCCTATGGCGGCCCGGCGGCCGAGGCGATCAACAGTACGTTCGGCTCGCTGGATGCGTTCAAGGAGAAATTCACGGCCGCGGCGGCCGGGGTGTTCGGCAGCGGTTGGGCCTGGCTTGTGACCTCGGGCGGCAAGCTGGAGATTGTCGCCACGCCCAACCAGGACAGCCCGCTCAGCCAGGGCAAGACCCCGGTGCTGGGCGTGGATGTCTGGGAGCACGCCTATTACCTGAAGTACCAGAACCGCCGTCCCGAGTACCTGGCGGCGTTCTTTAACGTAATCAACTGGGACACGGTCAACGAGAACCTGAAAAAGGCGTAGGACTGGGCGGGGATATAAAGTGCTCGGGTTCTCCTGCGGGGCTTTCGCTTACAGCGGAGGCCCCGCATTGTTTGGAGGTGCAATCCGGGGCGTGATTGCATTATATTCAGAAGGAATGCTTGAGGCCCTGAAAAGTAAAATTCAGCCAGGAGACTTAAGATGCCGGTCGAGACTTTGGAACTCGGAGTGAATGGAATGAGTTGCGGCCACTGCGCCGCGCGCGTGGAGAAATTCATCCGTCAGCAGGTGCAGTCGGTGGAGGATGTGAAGGTGGACCTGGAGGGCCGCAAGGTCACGGTCCGCTGTGATACCTCCAAGGCTGGAGTGAAAGAGATCGCCGCCGCGGTCGAAGCGGCAGGCTACAGTCCGGTCCTGCCGTAGCGTTGAGGCTTGAGACTGAAGAAAAGAGAGAGAAGATGGCTGAGCGGGATGTGGAGATACCGATCCTGGGGATGCACTGCGCCAACTGCGTGGCGCACGTGGAAAAGGCCCTGACCGGCGGCAAGGTGCCGGGAGTGCTGGCGGCCTCGGTCAACCTGGCCAGCGAGAGCGCCCGGGTGCGTTTCGACTCCGCGCGCCCGGACCTGGAGGCCCTGGCCGCGGCGGTGGAGGAGGCGGGCTATCAGGCCGTGCTGCCACGGGCCGATGAGTCCGGGGTGGATGGAGATACCGAGCAGGCCGCGCGCGAGGCCGAGCGCCGCGCCCGGCGGCGCGAGCTGGCCGTGGGCCTGGCGTTCACCGCGCCGCTATTCTTGCTCGGGATGTTTCGCGACATGCCGCCTTTGAGCGCCATGTCCGGCGCACCCTGGTACGACTGGCTGCTACTGCTTCTCGCCACCCCGGTGCAGTTCTACACCGGCGCCCTGTTCTACCGCGGGGCCTGGCACGCCCTGGCCGACCGGACCTCGAACATGGATGTCCTGGTGGCCCTGGGCGCCTCGGCGGCCTATTTCTATTCTCTGGCGGTGCTGCTGCTGCCCGCCCATGCCGGAGCGCACGGGGTCTATTTCGAGACCTCGGCCATGATTATCACCCTGATCAGCCTGGGCAAATACCTGGAGGCCGGGGCGCGCGGGCGGGCCTCGCTGGCGATCCGCGCCCTGATGGACCTCACCCCGCGCGAGGCCGCGGTCCTGGAGGCGGACGGCACGGAGCGCAAAGTCCCGGCCGGCAGTGTCACGCCCGGGATGCTGATCCTGGTGCGCCCCGGGGAGCGGTTCCCGGTGGACGGCACAGTGGAGCACGGCGAGAGCGCGGTCAACGAGAGCATGCTCACCGGCGAGCCGCTGCCCGTGGACAAGAACCCAGGTAGCATCGTGTTCGGCGGCACGGTCAACGGCCAGGGACTCCTGACAGTGCGGGCCACGGGAGTGGGGGAGAGCACCGCCCTGGCGCAGATCGTGCGCCTGGTGCGCCAGGCACAGGCCGGCAAGGCCCCGATCCAGCGCCTGGCCGACCGCGTGGCCGCGGTGTTCGTGCCGGCGATTATAGTTATCGCCCTGCTCACTTTCGCGCTCTGGTGGTCTATTGGCGGGCAGTTTGTCCCGGCCATGGTGCGTCTGGTGGCGGTGCTGGTTATCGCCTGCCCCTGCGCCCTGGGCCTGGCCACACCCGTGGCGGTCATGGCCGCCGGGGGACGGGGGGCCAATATCGGCGTGCTGTTCAAGGACCCGGCCTCCCTGGAGCGCGCCGCGCGCCTGGACACTCTGATTTTCGACAAGACCGGCACCCTGACCCGCGGCGAGCCGGTGCTGGCCGAATGGCAGACCCTGGGCTCGTTCGAGCCGGAGCGGGTGTTGCGTTTCGCCGCCGCGGTCGAGAGCGGCTCGGAGCACCCCCTGGCCCGGGCAATCGTACGGGGCGCCCGGGAGCGGAACATCGCGTTCAACCGTCCTGAAAAATTTGTCTCAGTGAGCGGCCAGGGCGTGGAGGCTCTCTGCGAGGGAACCCGCGTGCGCGCCGGCAAGCTGGAATGGGTGTTCGGGGGAGGCGCACCGGGGCGGGACATCGAGTCCCTGGCAGCGAAACTTTCCGACCGCGAGGGCACTGTGGTGGCGCTCAGCCTGGATGGCGCACCGGCGGCGCTGTTCGCCCTGTCCGATCAGATCAAGGAAAACGCCGGGCCGACTTTGGACCGGATCCGCGCCCTGGGGATACACACCGTGCTGGTCACCGGTGACTCCCGTCCCGCGGCCCGCGCCGTGGCCACCGCGGTTGGGATCGAGGCTGTGGAGGCCTCGGTGCTGCCCGAGCGCAAGGCCGAGGTGGTGGCCTCGTTCCAGGCCCGCGGACGGGTGACCGGGTTCGTGGGGGATGGGATCAACGACGCCCCGGCCCTGGCGAAAGCGGATGTTGGGATCGCCATGGGCACGGGTACGGATGTGGCCCTGGAGGCCGGCGATGTCACCCTGGTGGGCGGCGAGCTGGCCGGTCTCTGGCGCGCGGTTGTCCTGGCCCGCGCCACATTGAAAGTGATCCGCCAGAACCTTTTCTGGGCCTTTTTCTACAACCTGGCCCTGATCCCGGCCGCTGCCGGGGCCCTACACTGGATGGCCTGGCTGCCCGCTTTCCTGCGCGACCTTCACCCCATGCTGGCCGCCGCGGCCATGGCCGCCTCCAGCCTGACTGTCGTGGGCAACTCGCTGCGCCTGTCCCGCCTGAGGTTCTGATACCTGCCCCCGGCTTCCGCGGCTGAGTAAAAACAGTCTCTGACCGACGGAGCGGGACAGATTTCCCTGCGATTTTAAAAGATTCTCTGCAGGGGCGGACACATGGGTCCGCCCCTGCATCACTGCAATTAATCCGGATTGAACAAATACTCGTTCTGGGGTACGGCGCACTGTGCCCATTCTTTCTGCGCCCGCCTGAATCACAGATGGCACAGATAAAGGCCTGATCGCGCAGAATAAGGCAACATCAGAAGAATCAACGTTTTGTGTAGGAGCACGGCATGCCGTGCCCATCTGCCTCAAATAAACCGTACAAAACTCTCCAGTAATCTTGACATTCCTTCCCGGCGGCTTTACAATAAATAGGTACTTGAATACCGAAATAAAAAATCACCCTTGGAGCAAAGTATTATGGACATGCTCAGGTTGTCGGAAGCAGCCTCGCTGGCGCTGCACACAATGGTGTTCCTGTCCGGTCATCCGGAGGGCCAGGCCTCGGCGCGCGAGATCGCGCGCGACCTGAATGTCTCGGAGGCCCACCTGGCCAAAGTGCTGCAGCGTCTGGCGCGCTACGGCCTGGTCAACTCGGTGCGCGGGCCAAAGGGGGGGTTCAGTATCGCGCCGGGACGGGACAACGCCACACTGTTAGACATCTACGAGGCGATAGAGGGCCCTATCCCGGACCGCAAATGCTTGCGCAGCACCAGTATCTGCACCGGAAAGCACTGCATTTTCGGGAACCTGCTGGAGGACGTGAACAAGCAGGTCAAGGACTACATGGCCGAGACCAGCTTGCCCGACCTGGCGGAAACATTCGGAGGTAGAGTTGAGACAGTCTCGTAGCGTGATCCGGATCGACGAGGATCTGTGCAACGGCTGCGGCCAGTGCGTGACCGCCTGCGCCGAGGGCGCGATACAAGTGATCGAAGGCAAGGCGCGCCTGGTCAGTGAGACTTACTGCGATGGTCTGGGGGCCTGCCTGGGGCACTGCCCGCAGGGGGCGATAACCGTTGAGGAGCGTCCGGCCGAGGCGTTCGATGCAGAAGCGGTCAAGACACACCTGGCGGTGCAGGCAATTGCATCGGCTGCGCCGAAAGCCGAGCCAAAAGTGGCGAGCCACTTCCAGGGCTGCCCAGGTTCGTTGGCGCGGATGCTTCAAGGTGGCGAGAGCAAGACGGATGGGCGGTCACCCCGGGAAGCCGGAACCGGCAAACAGCCATCGCAACTGCGCAACTGGCCGGTGCAGCTCAAGCTGGCCCCGCTCAGCGCGCCCTACTACCAGGGGGCGGACATTCTCTTGAGCGCCGACTGCGCGCCGTTCTCGTACGCCGATTTCCACGGCAGGTTCCTGGCTGGCAAGCTGGCCCTGGTGGGCTGCCCCAAGCTGGATGAGGTGCAGCTCTACGAGAGCAAGCTTAGCCAGATCCTGGCCGGCAACGCGGTCCGTTCGCTCGAAGTGGTCTACATGGAGGTGCCCTGCTGCACGGGCCTGGCGTTCATGGCGCGACGGGCGATCCAGGCCACGGGACGGGATATCCCGCTGCGCCTGACCCGGATCGGCATCCGGGGCGAGATACTCGAAACTGTGGACCAGCCCAGGGTGGCAGTCTGATGGAGGTGGGATGCCGGGAGCGAAAGAGCGTGAGTTCGAGACCCTGAAAAAGTTCGTGACGGTCTACTGCGAGAACCATCACAGCCGGGCCGAGGGAGAGGCGGTATGTGGCGATTGTGGGGAACTGCTGGAATACGCGCGGGGGCGGCTGGGAAAATGTCCCTACGATCCCAAGCCCAAGTGCAAGGACTGCCCGACCCACTGCTACAACCCACGGTACAGGCAGCGGGTGCGCGAGGTGATGAAATTCAGCGGGATGTACTTTGTGAAGCGGGGACGGGTGGACTGGCTGGTTAAGTACTTTATGAGTTGAAAGAGATATGCATTTGAAGGGCTGTAGTCGTGGTTGATTGAGAATGAATATCCGTATCGAAAATGTTTGAGGTCATCTGTCAGTTGTCCCGGTGCATTCAACCGGTCTAAATATGCTGGAGGTGAGATACGATGAGCACTCAGACCCTGACCCTCGACCCGAACGGCAGCTATGCCGAGAAGTGGGGCTGGAGCGATCCCGAGCAGTACGTGTTCAAGCCGAAGAGGGGCTTGAGCCGCGAGGTGGTCGAGGAAATCTCGTTCATGAAATCCGAGCCGGAATGGATGCGCGCGTTCCGTCTCAAGGCTCTGGAGCGCTTTGTCACCAAGCCGATGCCCACTTGGGGAGCGGACCTGAGCGGGATCGATTTCCAGAACATCTTCTATTTCCTGCGCGCCACGGACAAGCCGGGACGCTCCTGGGAGGAGGTGCCGGATGCGATCAAGCGCACTTTCGACCGTCTGGGCATCCCCGAGGCCGAGCGCAAGCACCTGGCCGGCGTGAGCGCACAGTACGAGTCCGAGGTGGTCTACCACCGCATGCAGGAAAGCCTGGAGAAACAGGGGGTCCTGTTCAGCGACATGGACACCGCGCTCAAGAAATACCCGGATATCGTAAAGAAGTATTTCGCCACCGTGATCCCGATGGGCGACAACAAGCTGGCGGCGCTCAACAGCGCGGTCTGGTCGGGCGGCTCGTTCATCTACGTGCCGCCGGGCGTGCGGGTGGATGTGCCGTTGCAGGCCTATTTCCGGATCAACGCCGAGAACATGGGCCAGTTCGAGCGCACCCTGATCATCGCGGATGAAGGCTCCTACGTGCACTATGTAGAGGGCTGCACCGCCCCGGTCTACAGCGGCGAATCCCTGCACTCGGCCGTGGTTGAGCTGATCGCCCTGCCGCATGCGCGTATCCGCTACACCACGATCCAGAACTGGTCGAACAATGTCTACAACCTGGTGACCAAGCGGGCCGTGGCCGAGGAGGGTGCGGTGGTGGAGTGGGTGGACGGCAACCTGGGATCCAAGGTTACGATGAAATACCCCTCGGTGATCCTGAAAGGCCGCAAGGCGCACGGGGAGGTGCTCTCCCTGGCTTTCGCCGGGGCCGGGCAGCAGCAGGACACCGGGGCCAAGATGATCCACCTGGCGCCCGAGACCAGCTCGCTGATCGTGTCCAAGTCGATCTCCAAGGACGGCGGCCGGACGAGCTACCGCGGGCTGGTCAAGGTGGAGAAAGGCGCGCGCGGGGTGAAAAGCAACGTGCGCTGCGACGCCCTGCTGATCGACGACCACTCGCGCTCGGACACCTATCCCTACATGAACATCAACGAGGAAGAGGTGGAGATCGGGCACGAGGCCACGGTGGCCCGGATCGGGGATGAGCAGCTTTTCTACCTGATGAGCCGCGGCCTGAGCGAGGAAGAGGCAGGGGCGATGATAGTGCGCGGGTTCATCGAGCCGATCACCAAACAGTTGCCGATGGAGTACGCGGTCGAGCTGAACCGTCTGATCGAGCTACAGATGGAAGGCTCTGTAGGATAATGTGATGGCTACGATACTTAAACCAATAAATGAAGTGGAACTTTATCATGACAACTACCGGACTGATGGATGACAAGCTGGAGGCGCTGGCGCTGAGCGGCCCCGAGTGGCTGGCCGATATCCGCCGCCAGGCCTGGGAGCGCTATCAGAGGCTGGAGCTTCCAGACAGCCGTGACGAGTATTGGCGCTACACCGACCTTAAACTGATCGACCCCGGTGAGTTCCAGTCGGCGGAGGCCGATACGGCGACGCCGGTGGGCGCCATGCCCGACAAGGCCCGCGCGGCCCTGGCCCTGGCCGGGACCGGCTCCGCCGGGCGGATAGTGCATGTGGACGGTAAGCCTCTCACCTCCGAGCTTTCCGAGGAGGCACGCCGCGCCGGGGTGATCCTGACCGATATCGAGACCGCAGCGCGCGAGCATGAGGCCCTGCTGCGGCCGCGCCTGGGCCGTCTGGTGGGCGCGAACGATCTGTTCACCAGTTGGAGCCTGGCTCTGCACCGCGGCGGCACGTTCCTGTATGTGCCGCCCGAGGTGGAACTGAGAATGCCGCTGCAGTCACTGCACTGGCTGAGCACCGCAGGCGTGGCGCACCAGCCGCGCACTGTCGTGATAGTGGACCGCGGGGCGCAGGTGGTGTTCAACGACATTTATGCTTCGAATCCCTTGGAGGCCCCCACCCTGGTCAACCCGGTGACCGAGCTGTACGCCGGGGCCGGCTCGACCGTGGGCTGGGTCACCTGGCAGGACTGGGGCGCGGGAGTGCGTCAGGTGGCGCAGGTCAAGGCGCGCCTGGCCGAGCGCGCCGCGCTCAACACGCTGCTGGTCACCCTGGGGGCCGATTACTCGCGCACCTGGAAAGAGTGCCAGCTCGCAGGCGAGGGCGCCGAGAGTATCATGCTCGGCCTTTATTTCCCGCGCCGCGAGCAGAGGTTCGAGCACTGGACCGTGCAGGACCACGCCGCGCCGCGCACCAAGAGTGACCTTCTGTACAAGGGCGCTTTGGCCGACCGCGGGCGGGCGGTCTACTACGGCACGATCAAGGTGCGGCCCCAGGCCCACGGCACCGATGCCTACCAGGCCAACCGCAACCTGACCCTGAGCCCCGGCGCCAAGGCCGACACCAACCCGCAACTGGAGATCGAGACCAACGATGTGCGCTGCACGCACGGGGCCACGGTGGGCAAGGTCGACCCGGAGCAGGTGTTCTACCTGGCCTCGCGCGGTATACCGCGCGCCGAGGCCGAACGGCTTCTGGTGTTCGGGTTTTTCAACGAGGTGCTGGAGCGTGTGAAGTGGTCGGGCATGCACGAACTGCTGGCCGGGGCGATCCTGGCCAAGCTGGAGGAGGGGGCATGAACTGGGTGAAAGCCGCAGCGGTGGGTGAGCTGGAGGAGAACTCGGCGAAACGGGTGCAGGTGGGCGAGCAGGTAGTGGCCCTGGTGAACAGCGGCGGAAAATACTACGCGCTGGATGACTGCTGCACGCACGAGGAGGCGAGCCTGTCCGAGGGGTTCGTGGAGGAGGGCCGCATCGAGTGCCCGCGCCACGGCGCACTGTTCGACCTGGCCAGCGGAGAGCCGCTAAGCCTTCCCGCCACAAGTCCGGTCGGAGTCTGGACAGTCCGGGTGGAGGGACACGATATTCTGGTTGGTATGCCGGCTAAATGAAAATATATTTGAGGAGTGAACGAAAATGAGCGAGAAACTGCTTCAGATAGAGGGCCTTCACGCCAGCGTGGAGGGGAAGGAAATCCTGCGGGGCCTCGACCTGGAGGTGCCGCGCGGCCAGGTGCACGCCCTGATGGGCCCCAACGGCAGCGGCAAGTCCACCCTGGCCAACGTGCTGATGGGCCATCCGGCCTATGAGGTCACCGCAGGGAAGATACTGTTCAAGGGCGAGGATGTGACCGGGATGAGCGCGGATGAGCGCTCGCGGCTGGGGATGTTCCTGGCGTTCCAGTACCCGGTGGAGATCGCGGGGGTCTCGCTGCTCAATTTCCTGCGCACCACGCTCAATGCGCACCGGGAGAAAGATATACCCATCCGCGAGTTCCGTGCCCTGGTGGATGAAAAGCTCAAGCTCCTGGGCATGGATGCGGCTTTCACCAGGCGCAACCTGAACGAGGGGTTCAGCGGGGGCGAGAAAAAGCGCAACGAGGTGCTTCAGATGGCCCTTCTGCGTCCCGAGCTGGCGATCCTGGACGAGACCGACTCGGGGCTCGACATCGACGCCGTGCGGGTGGTGTCCGGGGCGGTGAACGCCCTGCGCGGGCCCGAGACCAGCTCGCTCGTGATCACGCACTACATGCGCATCCTCAACTACCTGGACCCGGATGTGGTGCATATCATGCTGCAGGGACGGATAGTCAAGTCCGGCGGCCCCGATCTGGCCCACGAGCTGGAGGAGAAGGGCTACAATTCGATCCGCACCGAGTTCGGCCTTGAGACTGAAGCCGAGGCGGAGAGCGAAGCCGAGAAAGCGGTGGTCTGATGAGCGGGCAGTTGACAGTTCCCATGCCGGACAGAAAAGCGCTGGATATCACGGCGCTGCGCCTTGAGTTCCCGGCCCTGGGGCGCGAGGTGAACGGCCACGGTCTGGTCTACCTGGACTCGGCCGCCACCTCGCAGAAACCGCGCCGGGTGATCGAATCGCTGACCCGGTTCTATGAGCGTCACAACGCCAACCCGCACCGCGGCGTGCACACCCTGGCCGAGGAGGCCACTGCGGCCTACGAGGGTGCGCGCGCCCGGGTGGCTGCGTTCGTGAACGCGCCCGCCCCCGAGGCGCTGGTGTTCACCCGTAACACCACCGAGGCTCTTAACCTGGTGGCGTTCTCCTGGGCCGAGGCCAACCTGCGCGCCGGGGATGAGATCCTGGTCACCGGCTTGGAGCACCACTCCAACCTGTTGCCCTGGCAGCGTGCGGCCGAGCGCAGCGGGGCGGTCCTGCGGGTCCTTCCGGTGGAGGACAGCGGCGCTCTGGCCCTGGATGAGCTGGAGGAGCTGGTGGGCGGACACACGCGGCTTATCGCGTTCAGCGGCATGTCCAACGTGCTGGGCACAATAGTCGACCCGGCCCCGCTGGTAGCCGCGGCGCGACAGGTGGGGGCGGTCACGGTGATGGACGGCGCGCAATCCGTTCCGCACCTGCGGACCGATTTCCAGGCCCTGGGAGTGGATTTCCTGGCATTCTCGGGCCACAAGATGCTCGGGCCCACCGGGGTGGGCGCACTGGTGGCGCGCCCGGAGCTGTTGGAGGCAATGCCGCCGTTCCTTCTGGGCGGAGGCATGGTTCTGGATGTGGGCGAGCAGAGCGCCAAGTGGATCGAGGCCCCGTGGAAGTTCGAGGCCGGCACACCGGCCGTGGCCGAGGCCGTGGCCCTGGGCGAGGCGGTGGCTTTCATCGAGAACCTGGGCTGGGACAGAATTCAGGCGCACGAGGAATCGCTGGTGCGCTACGCCCTGGACTCTTTCGCCCGGATGGATGGCTTGCGCCTTCTGGGCCCCACCGAGCCGGAGCGCCGCGGGGCGGTGTTCTCGTTCGAGCTGCTGGACCGCGCGGGCGGGATCGTGCACCCGCACGATGTGGCCGGGTACCTGGATCAGCTCGGGGTGGCGATCCGCGCCGGGCACCACTGCGCGAAGCCATTGGTGCGGCGTTTCGGGGCGGTGGCGCTCTGCCGGGCCTCGTTCTACCTGTACAACACCGAGGCCGAGGTGGACCTTCTGATCGAGGCCCTGCAGCAGACACGCAAATTTTTCACCGGAGCCTGAAAGTGAGTTACGAGGACCTGTACCAGGAAATCCTGCTCGACCATTACCGCAACCCGCGCCATCACTGCACGGGTGAGATGTCCGGCGAGCTGGTCAAGCATGAGAATCCGCTCTGCGGGGATGAGCTTTCCCTGGCCCTGGAGGTCGACCCCGCCACGGACCGGATCAGCGGCATCTGTTTCCAGGGCCACGGCTGCTCGATCTCGCAGGCCTCGGCCTCGCTGATGACCGAGGCGGTGGAGGGCCTCACCCGCGCCGAGGCGGCTGAACTGGTCGAGCGGGTGCGCCGGATGCTGCGCGGCGAGCAGGATGGTGAGGGCCTTGGCGACATCCAGGCCTTGGAGGGGGTGGCGCGTTTCCCGGTGCGGATCAAGTGCGCCCTGCTGGGCTGGATGGCCCTTAAAGAAGCCCTCGACAACGCGGCCCGGAATGCGGAGGCGGCCCATGGACACTGTTGAGATAGACCCTCGGAAAGTGATCGAGTTCCTCAAGACAGTCGAGGACCCCGAGTTCGCCATCGACATCTACAACCTGGGTCTGGTCTATGATGTAAAGGTGGAGGGCCCCAATGTGACCCTGCTCATGACCCTCACCTCGCTGGGCTGCCCCACGGCGCCACTCATCGAGGATGCGGCCGTGGCCGCGGTCAAGCTGGTGCGCGGGGTGGAGAAAGTCACGGTGGAGTGGACTTTCGACCCGCCCTGGGACCCGGACATGATCAGCGACGAGGGCAAGGAGATTCTCGAATCCTACGGGTACTGAAAGAATGAATACATTGAGATGCAGGGGAGGGTTTTAAACCCTCCCCTACGTTTTTCCGTCTATAAATCATTCAGACTGACCACACTTCGCGTTCCCCTTCGAAAATCTTGTCCTTCCGGCCGGAAAGCCCGATCTTTAGCCTCACTGATTTCTCACCCTGCACGAGGGAGCTTTCCCGGTGCTCTATTTCTGGTCCATCCTGGCCTACCTGTCCCTGTTGATCCTGGTCGGCGCGTTGCGCAGCGGCAAGGTGGAAAGCGGCGAGGATTTCATCGTGGCGGGCCGCAGCCTGAGCGCACCGGTGCTGGTTGGCACCCTGCTCGCCACCTGGATCGGTTCGGGCTCGCTGTTCGGCGGGGCGGGCCTGGCCTACGAGAAAGGCTGGCCCGCGCTCTGGTTCGACGCCGGGGTGTGGGTGGCGATAGTGGCGCTCTATTTCCTGGCCGGACGGGCCCGGGCCCTGGCGCTCTTCACGGTGCCCGATATCCTGGAGTTGCGCTACAACCGCTGGGCGCGCGCTCTGGGGGCGCTGGTCACGGTGGTGGCCTACACCGCGATAGTGAGCTACCAGTTCCGCGCCGGAGGGCTGGTGCTGCAGTTCGTGGCCGGGGTGCCGCTGGAGCGCGGTATCGCCCTGACCGCGGCGTTTGTGATCGGCTACACGGTGCTGGCCGGGATGCTCTCGGTGGCCTACACGGATGTGGTGAACGGCATTGTCATGCTGGCCGGGTTTGTTCTCGCCCTGCCCCTGCTCTGGTTCCACGCCGGGGGCTGGGAGGGCCTGCACGCGGCCCTGCCCCCGGAACGGTTCCAGGTGTTCGGCGAGCTGCACCCGCTCCAGGCGCTGGGCTACTCGTTCTCCACGCTGCTGCTCCTTCTGGGCGAGGCCGGGATGTACCAGCGCTTTTTCTCGGCCCGGGATGAGCGCACGGCGCGGGTGGCGGTGCTGGGCTGGGTCGGCTCGACCATCTTTATCGAGAGCCTGATCGTGGCCCTGGCCGTGGCCGCCAGCGCCCTGTTCGCCGGGATCGAGCCGGAGAAAGCTATCCTGTACGTGGTGCGCGACGGCCTCCCGCTCTGGGCCGGCTGTATCTGTCTGGCCGCGGTGGTGGCGGTCATTGTCTCAACCGCCGACTCGTTCCTGCTGGTGCCGGCCACCAGCCTGATGCGGGATGTCTACCAGCGCTTTATCGACCCGCAGGTGGGGCGCAAGCGGTTCCTGCTCTACTCCCGTCTGGCCGTGGTGGTCCTGGGCCTTGTCGCCTGGGCGCAGGTGCGCTATTTTGAGCGTGTACTGGAAATGGCGATCTACGCCTACACCATGTACGGCACGGGCCTGACCCCGGCGCTCATGGCCGCGTTCCTCTGGAAGCGGGCCACTGCCGCGGGCGGGGTGGGCTCCATCGCCGCGGGGATGACAGTGACCGCGGCCTGGGAGATCGCCGGCCATCCCTGGGGCGTGCCCACGGTCTACCCGGCCCTGACCGCCTCGCTGACCTGCCTGGTCGGACTGAGTTTGCTTACCCGGAGCCAAGCCACTGGAAAAAGCCTGGATGAGCTGATCGAGGAAAACCGTCAACGGAGCCAGTCATGAGTTCGCAGCAATCGGAGAAAGCCGAAATCACCCGCCTTCTGTGCGACGCCATCTCGCAGACCGTGCGCCAGTACGCCGAGCAGCACCCCGGGACCCAGCTCGGGCTTGAGGATATCCGGGAGATACTGGTCAAGATCATCGACTACCTGGACATCACCGATATCACCGGATTCTCGCACTGGAAATAGGGGGGTGCGGCAGGAATAGCTTGTCGCTGCGGCGCTTTGGCGTTATTTTATGCCTGCCGGGATGTGCGAGCCGGCAGGCCGTTAGCAGGCAATGACGAAAACCGAGCGCCCTCTTAGCTCAGCTGGATAGAGCAACTGCCTTCTAAGCAGTAGGTCGCGCGTTCGAGCCGCGCAGAGGGCGCCA
>JAJFUG010000015.1 GCA_021372515.1 bacterium | reverse complement strand
TACGACGTGCGCTGAGGGCAGCTTATTAACAATCCGGGGAGAACTGCCATGCTGCGGACCCTGATTTTCAAGGAATTCCTCGACAACCTGCTGAACCTGCGTTTCCTGGCCGGGCTGGCGATCGCCGCACTGCTCACCGTTCTCTGCCTGATGCTGCAGTCGCACTCCTACAGCCGGCAGGTCCAGGATCACCGTATTGATGTCCAGTCGCAGAATGATTTCATCGAGCAATACGGCCCGACAAGTCCTTTTTTCACCGAATATCCGCTCAACCCGCCCGAGGCGCTCAGCCCGGTGGTGCTCGGCCTGTTTACGGATAACACCCAGGGCTTCGACGCCAATTTTGTTCCTGAGCTGTTCCGCCCGCTCGACCTGGTGTTCATCGTCTCTATTATCATGAGCCTGCTGGGGATACTGTTTTCCTACGACTCGATCTGCGGCGAGCGCGAGAGCGGAACACTCAAACTGGTATGCTCGAATTCGTTCCCACGGGCGACCATCCTGTTCGGCAAATGGATCGGCGGCACGGCCAGCCTTCTTGTCCCGTTTCTGGTCTCGATATTGCTGGGCGCGGTCTACATCACGAGCCACCCGGGAGTGAGTTGGCACGCCACCGACTGGCTCGCTTTCACCGCCCTGGCGGCGGCCTCCACGCTCTACATCTCGATGTTCTACCTGCTGGGGCTGGCGGCCTCGGCTTTCTCGCATTCCTCCTCGGTGTCGATCCTAAAGTCGCTCCTGCTCTGGGTGCTGATTGTCCTGGTGCTGCCCAACCTCGGGCCGTTTGTTTCCACCCGGCTTTGCCCCATTCCCTCGCTGATCCGGCTCAAGAAGGAGAACAACGAGCTGAACGAAGCCCTGGGCCAGGGGGGCAGTGTGCAGAAACAACTGGACGAGAGGCGGGCGGAACTGGACCGCCGCTTCGAAAAGCAGTACGGCGACCTGTTCCGGCAGTACAAGGCCATTCCGGACGACCAGGTGCTGTTTCGCACGGGCATGGAGGCTCCGGACTCGGACCTGAAAGAGATGGGGCTTACTTACAGACGGGAGTGGAGGGAGATCCGCGACAAAATCTACCAACCGATAATTGACGGCTATAAAAAGCTGCAGGAGAAACTGGAACTGGAATCGAAACGCCAGACCGAGATAGCGAAAAACATCGCCGCGGTCTCACCCTACGCCGACTATCTCTACCTGGCCTCCGACCTGGCCGCCACAGGTTTCGGCAACGCGGAATACGTGCGGCGGCACATCTCGGAATACATGCAAACCACACAAGAATACAGTCAAAAGAAATCGGAGGAGAAAGATCGGAAGCGGATTTCCGACTGGCGGAACATGAAAAATTCCCCGCTCGACCTGAGCGACCGTCCGCACTATGTGTACCAGAGCCAGCCCCTGGCCGAAAGGGTGAAATCATCCCTGCCCTGGGCCACGGTGCTGGTGCTGTTCAACATTCTGTTTTTCACCGTCGCATTTGCCGGGTTCCTGCGATATGACGTGCGGTAGGGCAGCGGCGGGAAGTTCTATTATTCAACCTTCATATCAGGACGGAATGATATGGTCTATCTCATTGCCAGGCAAAAGTTCCTGGCCAATATCATCACGTTCCGCTTCAGCGCCAGTTTTATCCTCAGCGTGGTGCTGCTGGCGGCCAGCACGCTGATCCTGTCCCAGGACTACTCCGAGCGCCTGGCCGAGTACCACGATCTGGTCCAGCGCAACGAGGAAGGGCTGAAAGAGGTCATGACCTTCGCCGAGCTGCGGGCAGGAGTCATCCGGCCACCCTCGGTGCTCTCGGTGGTCTGCGAGGGGATAGCCAAGCGCACCGGCAATTATTTCGATGTCGGTTTCGACCAGGCCCCGAAAATAGGCGAGGAGACCGGGGTGAAAAACCCGCTGCTGGCGGTGTTCACGGTGTTCGACCTGGCCACGGTGGTGGAGATAGTCCTGAGCCTGCTGGTGGTTTTCGTGGCCTACAATTCAATTTCCGGCGAGCGCGAGCAGGGCACGCTCAAGCTGATGATCGCCAGCAATGTGCCGCGCTGGTCGGTCCTGCTGGGCAGCTACCTGGGCGGAATGGCCACGGTGGTGCTGCCGCTTATGGCTGGGGCCCTGGTGAGCCTGCTGATCCTGCGTCTCAACCCGTCGATAGCGCTCGCCCCCGCGGATTACCTGAGTCTGGGACTCGTGTTCCTGCTGGCCGTGCTGCTGCTGGGGGCGTTCTATCTGGCGGGGATGTTCATTTCGGTCCGGGTGATGCGCTCCTCCACTGCACTGATCCTGCTGCTTTCGTTCTGGGTGGTCACGGTGTTAATCCTGCCCAACTGCGCGGTATACATGGCCCGCGAGTTGAGGCCTGTGCCGGACAGGGCCACAGTGGACAGCCAGGTCCAGGCCCTGGACGGGCAATGGCAGGAGGACATGCAGCAATACACCCGGCAGCATCCCTGGCCAGTGCGGCAGATCGACGAGGGGCTGGGGCGCAACCTCTCCGAGGGGGAAGCCAGGGAGCTGAACCTCAAGATGGAAAGGGAACGGAGTGTCTGGACCGGCGACTGGCCTTACGCTTGGCGGGTTTTCTATTCAGTGCGCGAGGTGATGGAATGGTTCGAGGCCGGCTCGATTTTCGGACACAACCGGCGCATGCAGTATGAAGACCAAGCCTGGGACATCTACCGAAACTATCTGCACGATCTGTCCGGTCAGTCGCGCCTGGCCCGTCTGCTCAGCCTGGCCTCGCCTTCGCGCGCGTTCTACAACGCCGGATCGTATCTGGCCGGAACAGGGGAGGCCGGCTACCTGGAGTTCATCGATCAGTCGTCGCAGTACCGCAACGTGTTGATCTCCTACATCAAGGACCGGGGCGGCCTGGACTCCTGGCGTCTGTTCACCCAGAAGCCGATGAGCGATTTTCTCAGCGCGCGAGAGGTGGCGGCAGCGGTGGCGGCAAACGGCGAGGAAAGCATGAAGGACATTGTCAACTATCAGGTGCATCCGCTTGATCTGAAAGATTTACCGCGCTTCTTATTCGTGCGGCCCGCTCCTATGGCCAGTCTGCTCGCAGCCTGGCCCGAAATCGGTATCCTGGTGTTTTTCAACCTTCTGTTCTTCACGCTCGCCTGGACCGCTTTCCTGCGGGTGGATGTCCGCTGAGCCTTTTGATAGAGGTGTCGCCATGCTGATCCATCTTGTCCTGAAAGAGCTTACCGATCACCTGAAGACCCTGCGCTTCATGCTGATGTTCGCCCTGATCACGCTGCTGCTGACAGTAAGCGCCTTGTTTTACATCCCGGAATACCGTGAGCGGGCGGCCGATTTCGAGCGCAACAACAATGCGACTCTGGCCAGGATCGCCGAAGAGGCTTCCTGGGATGGCGCCATTTTCCATGTTTTCAGCTACAATTTCCAGGGCGCCTGGGTGTTCATGCAGCCCGGCCATCTGGGTTTCATCGCCGACGGGAAAGAGCCGGAGCTGCCCAACGCCTGCCGGCCCTCCGCGTTCCGGGTTTACGGACCCACGAAACAAGTGCGCTCCAATTTCCTGCTGGCCAGCGGCCAGGCCCTCGACTGGTCGCTCATCATCGGACTGGTTCTGAGCTTTTTCGCCCTGGTCATGGTCTACGACTCCGTATCCGGGGAGCGGGAAAGCGGCACCCTGCGGCTCTGCCTGTCGAACAGCGTGTCGAGGACAACATTTCTGACAGCCAAGTTCCTGGGCGGTTTCATCGCCATCGCCTGGGCCCTGGCCGTGGGCCTGCTGGTGCACCTGCTCCTGCTCCGGCTGTTCGGCGCGCTCGCTTTCAGCCTGCGCGACTGGATGGTGATCGGGGCGACCCTGGCCCTGTCCCTGGTGTACGTGGCGGTATTCCTGCTGCTCGGGCTGTTGATCTCGACCCGCACCCGGGAGTCCGCGGCCAGCCTGGTGCTCTGCCTTATCTGCTGGGCCCTGCTGGTGATAGTCATCCCCGGCTCCGGCGGCTATATCGCCACCCGTCTGACCGATGTGGAACAGCCGGATCAGGCCAGTCAGCAGGCCCGGGAGGCCGAGGAGCAGGCCCTCAACTCTTACCATGAAAAGCACCCCGAGCTGAAAGATGTCGGAATGAGCGGCCACTGGTCGCCGGGCGAGCCCCTGGGGCGGGCCCTGGCGCTGGGGGACGCCTGGAACGGGGTGATGACCGGCTATCACAACAGCCAGGTCCGTCAGGTGGTCCTGGCCCGCAAGGCGACCCTGGTTTCACCCTATGTCTGCTACGCGCTCTGCCTGGAGAACCTGGCCGGCTCCGGGATCGCGCACTACGAGAAATACATGGATCAGATGCAGGAATACCGTCTGAGCCTGCGCCGTTACCTGCTGGATGTCTACCCCCAGCCGCTGGACTGGTGGGGCTGGAATGATAAGGATGCATTACGAAAAATGACCGGCCCGCTCGATTTCAACAGTCTGCCCAAGTTCCGGGAGAGTCCCGGCGACCTGTTGGGCCTGGCGCGCGCGGTGCTACCCTGGGCCGGCCTGCTGTTCCTGTTCGGGGCCCTGTTTTTCGCCGGGGCCTACGTGGCGTTCCTGCGCTGTGACGTGAGGTGAGGGCCGCTGCGTGAAACGCTTGGGCATAACTTGAATGAAAGGATGGTGTATGAGGCCGGTCGTGTCAAATGCCGCAGCTTATACCGTCGCCCTCCTCGGCAGCATCTATCTGCATGAGCTGGGTCACGCTGTGTCCGGCTGGGTCCAGGGTATCCCGGTTTTTCCTACGCCGTTGAAAGAATACATCCTGCAGGGACAGGTGGAGTGGGAGCAGATGATCTGGATCGCCCTGGGCGGCCCGGCCTGCACTGTGCTGGCGACGGTCGGCACGCTGCTCTGGTACGCGCGCGCCCACCGTAGTGTCGTGGCGGCGGACGCTGTTCTGGCCGGCGTTGCTGCCGCTCCGTTTTTCTACACGGTGCGATTCTTCCTGGCCGGGCGCGGGCACGACGGACTGGAGTGGCAACAGGCGCAGAGCGCGCTGGGGCTGGCGCCGAACGGCCATGCAATGGATTGGTTTATGCTGGGCCTGACCCTGGCGGTCATAGTCACCTGGCTGTACGCCCGGTGCTCCACGCTGCGGCTGACATCGGTCATCAAGGCCGCCGGCCTGATGCTGGCCGGCCTGGCGCTGGCCGCTGTCATGCAGAGCCTGAACAACGCGCTATTCGACCGTTTCTTCCCCGCTCCACCTGTCACGGTGAATGCGCCGGCGGGATTCGAGGAACCCGGGGAGGAACAGGGTAGGGAAGGCCGGTAACGGCGCAGGCTTCGGGAGCATCAGGTCTCAATCCTGCGGCAGGGTCCGGTACCAGGTGCGGTACATCACCGCCGCAGTCACGAGGAACACCGCCAGCAGCCGCAGGAACATGCTCCAGTCGTGGAGCATGAAATAGAACGGCATCAGGTTCAGACAGAAAAGGCTCACCGCGCCCACCAGGCAGTTGGTCAGGTCCAGAGCCAGCATCCTCTCGCCGCTGAACCCGGGCCACCTGGCCGCCACCTCGCGGCGGACCGGGCCCCAGAAGCCCCAGGGCTGTATGCTGCGGTAGAATTGGAGCAGGGTTTCGCGGTCCGTGGCCGGGGTAAGCAGGGTGCCGGCCACCGAGACCACCACCGAGATGACGATCATCAGGAAATAGAACACGTAGTCCGGCCAGGCGACCGAGGTGCAGTTCTGCAGGATTTTCTGCCCCACTCCCACGGCGAACGCGGCGATCATACCGAACGAAAAGCCCCAGCCGTTGAAACGCCACCAGTACCAGCGCAGGATCAGCGGTATCAGGAGGCTCCCCGCCAGCACGGAATAGACCCAGATCCCCAGCTCGAGCACGCTCTGCATCGAGGCGCCCAGCCAGATTCCCAGGATGACGAAAGCCACGGAGGAGAGGTAGGTCACGTTCAGGAACTCGCGCCGTCCCGCCTCCGGCCGCACGTAGCGCAGGTAGATGTCGCGGATGATGTACGAGGTGCCGTTGTTGATGCTGATCGAAAAGGTGGACATGAACGCCGCCAGGAACCCCACCAGCACGAACCCCTTGACCCCCCAGGGCAGCAGACGGTTGATCATCTCGGGCAGCAGCATGTCCGTGTCGGTCACGTCCACCTGCAGGGTCAGGGTCAGCAGGGCCAGCCCGGCCACCAGAATCCAGCGTGGGAAAGCCATCAGGTGGAAGCCCGCCCCTTGCTTGCAGGTGTCGCGGGCGCTGGCCGTGGAGAGCATGAACTGCATGCTCTGTCCCACGCCCGGGCCGGAAAAGAACGCCAGCAGAGTCTGGAACCCCCACATCAGCAGCCAGGGCAGGAACAGCTCGAAAGCCCCGGCCGGGTACCCGGCCAGCGATACCCCGTGCAGATAGTCGATCCGGGTGGTGGGGCGCACCATGTTCCAGCCCGCGGGGGTGTGGGCGGCGATGAAATCGGGCGAGACCTTGAGGAAAGCGGTCACGGCGATATAGATGGAGGTGAGGAAGAGGATGAAAGTCTGGATCAGGTCGGTGTAGGCCACGCTGAAAAGTCCGCCCAGAACCGCATAGAGCGCGGTGAAGCAGATCACTATCGTTCCCCAGAGCCGGGCGTTGGTAAGGGGGTCGGCGCTCAAGGCCGGGACGAAGGCCGAGATGAACTTGCCCACCCCGACAAAGGCGTAGGCCACGTAGCCCAGCAGAAGGCCGAGCGAAACGATGGCGATGGTGAGCCGGGGCAACTCGCCGGCCCAGCCGGAGCCGAAACGCGTGGTCATCCATTCCGCCGCCGTGACCACCTTCGAGCGTCTGATCCAGCGTCCCAGGTGGAGCATCGCGGCCACCTCGCCCACTACCCAGATGTTGTACCAGAACGAGCGTATCCCCATGTAGTAGAGCAGCGACACGTTGACCATCGTGCCGGTGATGTCGATCGAGGCCATGCTCGAGCTCATGGCCGTGATCCACCAGGGTATTTTATTACCCCCCAGGAAATAGCTCCGGACATCCAGAGATGCGACTTTCTGGTGCCTAAGGCCGATAAAGAGCATGACAGCGAAATACCCGATCACTATCAGATAGTCCAGAGCTGACATATCACCCTTCCAGGTCCGTAACGGAGATTATGGCCGGCGCAGTCCACCACAGCGGGAGACGCAGTATTATCCTCCAATGCAGCTTCCGTGTCAACCTGTATCAGCGGAGTGAAACAGAGTCGGATGCCGGAGGGCGGGAATCGAATCAAAAATTGCCCCTCCGGACCGGAGCATCCGGACCGGAGGGGCGTGTTGCAGGTTCTGCACATAGCTTGCAGAAGTTTTCGGCTCAGAACCCGAAAGTCAGCGAGAAATAGTTGTCGGCCGACAGGTTACCCTTGTTGCGATAGGCGTAATCGAAGGCCAGGGTGCGCCCGCCGATTTTGCGGACAAAGCCGCCGCCGATGCTCAGGCCGCGGAACGTCGGGTCGTCGCCGTAGTACTCGTACCCGTACTGGTCGGTGTTGTCGGTGAACTCATCGGTCTGTATCTGCCAGCCGAAACGCAGGGCGGCCGAGATAACCGGGTTGAAATTGTAGCTCATCTCGGTGCCCGTGGAATAGCTGATCGGGATGTCGCTGTTGCGCCAGACCTCACCCGAGACCAGCCAGTTGACTTTCTCGTTGGTGTAAAGGTTCATGGCGGCGGCGATTTTCACCGCGGTGGGCAACCGGTAGGTGTGGGTCATGCGCATGGCGTCACGCGAGGCCCGGCGGCTCATGGCGCTGCGGTCGGTGGAGAAATCGCTGTATCCGTCGCCGGTGCCCTCCGGGGCCAGGCTCACGATCAGGTTGGAGCCGCGCATGGTGATGTTGGAGCCCAGGTTCTGCACGGCGAAGGCGAACTTGATGTCGTGATCGATGAACTCGGTGTGGTAGATACCGCCGGCATCGATGGCGAAAGCGTTGCCGCCGATGTTGTTGAACACGTCCTCGTGGATGTATTTCAGGCTCAGGCCGCCGACAAAGCGGTCCGAGAAATGATAGGCCAGCGATCCGCCCATCTGGAAATCATAGGCGTTGAACGTGTGGCCTGTGCCGAGCGGGCTGTTGATCGTGGTGATCTTCATCTCCGGCACATCCAGGTAGCCGAAGAAGGCGCCCACCGACACGCGGCCGTCCGCCACCGGCATGGCCATAGCGCCGTAGGTGTAGGTCAGGTCGAGGGTGTAGTCCACCACCGTGGCCATGACCTCTTTGCTTTCCAGGAATCCGATGCCGGCCGGGTTCCACCAGATGGCCGACACGCCCTCGCAGATGGCCGTGTACGCTCCGCCCATGGCAATCCCGCGCGAACCGACCGGGATAGTCAGGAACTCGGCGGCGCGCACGCCCACGAACGAGGACGACTCGGGATGTCCCTGGACTGGATACTTGTCCAGGCCGCTGTATTCCTGCCGCATAACCCCTTGGCCGAACAGAGCCGCGCTCGTTAGCAGCAGAAGACTCGCAGCGGTGGCTAAGGAGAATGAGACCGCTTTCCTTAACATGTTGAGCCTCCAATGTGTTTCAAGCCAGAAAGTCGTCCGGGAATGTGATTGTCTGAGTCGGGAGACGCCGTCAGATGACCACATAGAACTTCCCGGTGAACTTTTTTCCGCGCGAGTCGGTGACAACGTAGAAATACAGGCCGCTGGCCACGGTCTGGCCGAAACGGTTACGCAGGTTCCAGGCCTCGGTCCCGCCGTGGTTGTCGTAGCCGGTCAGCTCCGCAGGCTGGTTGTTGACGTTCAGACGGTCCCAGTCGGTGTAGTCGCCCCAGCCTTGACGGTTGGCGCCGATGTGGTTGAGCATGTTGACCAGGTTGCCGTTCAACGTGTAGATACGGATCGTGCACTTGTCGGGCAGGTTGACGAACTCTATGCGGCGGCTGTCGGGCGACAGGTCGAGGATAGAGGAGGCCAGATAGGGGTTCGGCACCACGCTGATCAGGCTCATGTCTGCGTTGGTAGGGTCCAGGCTGGACGGTTTGATCTTGATCTCCCACTTGTCGCCCGGGAACGCCATGTCCGGGACCTGGGTGAACTTTTTCATATCGTCGTCCCAGGAGCCGTAGGCGTTGTCGATGATCCAGACAGTCCCGGCCGCCGGCATCGTAATCCCGTCGCCGCCATCCTTGTTGGCGATCCAGAGGATGCCGTTGAGGAACAGGCCGAACTGCTCGATGTTGTCCGCCGGGATAGTGGAGGCCATCTTTACCGTGCGCTCGCTCTTGGGCAGAGCGCCGCTGCCGAAAGCCTCGTCGTAGTACGTGCCACGGTTGCCGATCAGGTCACCACCGGAACCGGCCTTGGTCTGGAAACCCCAGCCCCACTCGTCCGGGTAATCCACCTTGTCCACCGCGGCCGCACCGCGGGACAGGGCCTTGACCTCCACGGTCAGGTTGCCGCCGCCGGCGTCTTTCCAGGTCACCTGGAATCTTCCGGCGCGGGTGGTGTACAAGTTGGAGGGCGAGGTGCCGGGACGGGCCTCGGGGCCGCAACCACGGGCGGTCAGTACCTGTACAGCGCCACCCGTGTAGCCGCCCGTGTTGATGTGGAAATACAGGCCGGTGTAGACACCGCGCTTGGACATGCTGTCGAAGGTGAAATCGAAGTTGTAGTTGATCCCGGCATTGTCGACCGGGCCGGCCAGGCTGAGCACCGGGCGGTCCGCTCCGCCGCCGTACAGGCTCTTGGACGCGGTCTCGTAGCTGCCGTCGATCAGGGACAGCGTGTTCTCCACGGCCATGATGTTGCCATCACACTGCTGGTCGTAGACAATGCGGTCCTTGACTGTCAGGTAAACTGTCTTGGCGGCGGTGAGCCGCTCGTTGTTGACCGGAACGAATTCCACCGTGTAGAACGGCAGCGGGGCCAGCTCGACCGGCGGGTCGGTCAGACTGCCGTCGCCCGGGCCGCTGAGCACTACGTTGCGCGCGTTCTCGGGCGTGGAGCCGTCCGCGGCGATGAACCGGACCTGGCCATCGACCTCGGCCGCCCTG
This sequence comes from bacterium, assembly GCA_021372515.1. Classification (NCBI taxonomy): domain Bacteria; species bacterium. The sequence goes on along the minus strand of JAJFUG010000015.1, from coordinate 24,989 downwards.
AAATCGCTGGCATCACTGCGCGGGATCACGGTGTAGAGGTTCTGGCCCGGACGGTTCCAGGTCTTGCCGCTGGTCGGAATGGGAAGGCTGAACTCGGCGCCGGTGACAGTGTCGTAGTTCTTGTCGAACGGCACCAGGGCGTACCAGACCTTCTTGCCGTTCCACATGCGGTAGAGCGGCTGGTCTTTCTCGTAGCTGTCCAGGTAGTAGAACTGGATGTTGTCGCTGCTCTTGCTGCAGGAGAATATCAGCTCGGAGTGGGTGTCGCTCGGGCCGACGAAGCTGCGGTAGAGCCGGTAGCCCTCCATATCATACTCTTTGTAATGATGATTGGGGTCCAGCTCGGGATGCGCCTGCAGGAAATAGTAGTACTTGTCCGGGGTCTGGAAATTGATGTCGCTCCAGGTGATTGCAACCTGGCGGTCTCCGGGGATGATGGTCAGCGCGGGCGGGGCTGGGGTCTCGGGCACGATCAGGCCGCCGTCGTAGACCAGTCTGGCCACGTTGGCGTTGCTCAGGACGGGCGCGAAGTGGGCCTGCACGTTCTGGTCGTCCAGATTGGCCAGCGTGGCCCTGGGCATGGCCCAGGTGCCGGACGGCGGCATGACGAACATGAGGACGAAATCGGCGCTCGCGCTGTCGCGCGGGGCGAAATCGTGCAGCTCGGACCAGAACATGTAGGTGTTCTCGGCCTGCCTGTCACCCCACATCCACTGGTTGTAGCGGCTGTCGCCGGGGTCCATTATTCCGGGGTAGCCCCAGGCCTGACGGCCGGTCCAGGGGCTGACCAGGCCTTCCAGGTTGCTCTTGTGCGACAGCTCTCCGGCTTTCTCACCCAGGCCGTAGCGGTAGCTCTCTCCGGCGTCGTGCCCGTTCTCCAGCACATCCGGGGCGTCGCAGTAACCGTACTCGCAGTTCCAGGCCATGGCGTTGGCGTTGGTCAGCTCCATGGTTTCGCCCCTGAACGAGGGCAGGCGCAGCGCCATCTGCGCGATCATGGCCGGGACGTTGCCGGCGAAGGAGGCCTCGGCATTGTCACGGTCCACCTGTCCCAGGATATTGTAGGGGCAGTTGATTATCCAGCCCTCATCCCGGGCGCCGATGCGCATGCGGGTCATGGCGAAATGGTACTGCCAGCCCTTCCAGACCTGGCCGTCCGGCGTGGACTGCATCTGGGCGGCGTACTTTTTGAGCGGGTTCCACTTGTTGTACTCGGACATGTTGCGGATGAACACATGCCCGTAAACCATATTGTTGCTCTCGCCGAAATTGAGCATGTGGAAGCGGTATTCCATGGACACACCCATGGCGTCGCCGGCTTCGTGGAAAGCGTCCCCGAAGCGGACGCAGACCGTTTCGGCGCCGATGAGGATCGGGTCACCCTCAGCGGTGCGGCCCTGGCGGAACTCGGCCGGCCAGGCCGCCAGGTCCTCGGGGTCGAGCGAGGAATAGACCCGGTTGACCTCGGCGCGGGAGGCCGCCTCGAACATATTGTTGCCCGAGTTGTAAAGGCCGGAGAGCAGATCGTACGACTCCAGGCTGTTGTTGCAGCCGTAGATGTGCGCCCCGCGGTACTTGTTGTACAGCGTGTCGTCCGACACGCCGTCCCCGTTCAGGTCGCGGGCGATGCTGACGCCCCAGTTGATGCGGGTGTCATCGGAATCCTTGTTCCACTTGGAGTCATCGTGGGTGCCGTAGAAATTACCCGAGCCGCGCGGGAACTGGGCCCGGCCCCAGAAAGGCCCGCCGTAGCCGGTGCCGATTATCGCCCCCACGTTGTTGCCCTGGGCGGTGTACTCGGTCTTGACCTCACCGAGGGCCACGCTTGCCAGAGCCGACAGCAAAGCGGCAATGACGAATATCAGAAGCAGATGCCTGTTCATTGGAACTCTCCGAGTGTTGATCCGGTTGCTCAGTTGACGAACCAGTGCCACGGTTGTCCTCAGCACGGTTTTCAGAAGCTGTATTCCAGACCGCATCGGATCTGGCGCGCCATGCCCCAGGCTTGATTCGACATGGAATTGATCGCGCTGGAGGCGATGCTTCCCTTGGCCGCCTCCATCACGCTCAGGATACCGTCCTGGTTGAAATCCGCGTTGAACCTGACTTTCTGCTCCGGCAGCAGATCATCGCTCCAGAGCAGGTCCAGCCCGCCGGTGATCGTGCTCGCTCCCTCGTAGGTGTAGCCCTGGGGGTAGGCAGCGTTGTTCTTCTTGTTCAGGGCGTTGAATATCTCGCTGAACACGCTGAGACGGCGGCTGCCGCCCAGGCTGAAAGTCTTGCTGAAACGCAGGTCGAGGTTGTAGTCCCAGGGACCGCGGAAATAGTTCAGGCCGCCGACCATCTGGCCGCCGCTGCGGGTGAGCCAGGAAACCTCGGTGGCATCGCCGCCGTGCACGATCCGGTCGACCAGGGGCTGGCCGCTGGACAGGCTGAACATGGCGTAGGAGCGCACATTGCCGAGCACGGTGTTGATCCAGGTGCCGGAATGGAAATCCTCGGGGAACATGTGGTTGACATTCACCGACAGCTTGTGGGTGATGTCCCCGTCGATCGGGCGGATTTCATCCGGCGGCTGGTACTGCTCGCCGGTGGCCGGATCGATGAAAATGCCCCAGGAGGAGGTGGAGTTGTACTGGCTGCCGGTGGTGCGGGAGAACTGCATTGTGTACATCAGGTTGAAAGAGAAACTCTCGGCGAAACGGCGCCGCAGGGTGATGTCCATACCCTTGATGTTGCCGTTGTCACGGTTGGTGTAGCCGGTGAAATACTCGCGGATGCGGCGTTGGCTGTAATACTCATTGTAATCGCGGAAGTATTCCTTGAGGGCCAGGTTGCCCTGCACGTCGCGGTAGTAGGCCACCACGTCCAGCACCGAGTTGTCGCTGATCAGATAGCTCAGGCCGGCCTCGAAGGCGTCGGTGCGGCTGTAGTCCAGGTCGCCCGTGTTTTCGCCGCTGTAGATGAAAGCCATGCTGGGCAACTGGGTGAACACGCCGTAGGAGAAGCGCAACTGGCTTTTCTCGGTCACCGGGAAAGCCACGTCGAAGCGGGGCGAGACCTTGCTCAGGTTCTTGGGGAAATAGTCCTGGCCCCACTGGTCGCCGTAGCGCACGCCCCAGTTGGCGCGTGGCTGGAACCCGTCGTAGCGCAGCCCGTAGTCGAAGACAAAATCACCCAGGTCGGTGCGGTTCTGCAGGTAGAAGGCGTACATCCGCGGCTTGTAGTTGAACTCGTTGGACAGGTCGCGGGACAGTTTCATGAAATCGACGGAGAACATGTCGTTCTCGAAGAACGTGCCCATGAGGCCCATTTTGGCCCGGTTGGTCCGGTTGAGCTGGAAGTCGATGTCGGCCTTGTAGTTGTTCTGATGCTCCCGCATGTAGAAATAGCTCAGGCCGTAAAGCCCGCTGCTGGCGCTGAGGCTGAACGGCATCTCCACTCTCCAGTTCGGGTGGTTGAAACTCTGCCCGTCGGGATAGTAGTGGAAATCGGCCGGGTCGACCGGCAGCTCGCGGTTGGGATAGGATTCCACCTCGAACTGGGCGTCGTGCGGGGTCCAGCTCAGGAACGAGGTGTCGTGGGTGTAGTTGGTTTTCTGCGAGGCGCTGTTGACATCCTGGTTGCGCATGTTGGTGTAGCGGAACTGCAGCGAGGCGTTGCGTTTGACCCCCTGCAGGAACGTCCAGTCGAAGCCCAGCAGCGTGTTGCTGGTGCGGGTGCGGCGGGCCAGGCTCTGCGGGATGTAGAGCGTGGTGTCGGCATCCTTTGACCAGTCGCGGTAGGGGAACTGGCTCTTGGTCACGATCCCGTTGTCGAAATAGCTCTGCGGGTAGGAGTTCTGGTTGCGCGAGAAATTTACGCTGCTGATCAGCTTCAGCGCGCTGATCGGGCTGTAGGTGATCTTGCCGGAGGCCAACGTGCGGTCCATCCAGTTGCCGGGCAGGCGCACCGGGTTGGCCGGCGACCAGAGCGAGGCGCTCTTGCCGGTCAGGTCGGCGTAGGACTGACGGCCTTTCTGCAGCTCCTCCAGCGTGTATACCGGCATCAATTTGCGGAACACCGGGTCGTTGTGCACAGCATCGTTCAGGTGGTCCACGAACTCCTGGTTCACCCCGCGGAAGCCCTCATCGGCGTGGGTCGGATAACGGTCGGCCATGCCCTGGATTTCCCCGGACCCGTGATAGAACAGGTTGGGGATGCCGGGAACCGGGCCGCCCAGGTCCATTTGGAGCTGGTTGTAGCCGTAGTCGGCGGTGCGGGGGTTCTGCTCGTCGGTGGTCAGGCGGGCGCTGCCCTTTAACTGGTAGCCGCCCTCGCGGGTGACGATGTTGATGATGCCGGACTGGGCGTTGCCGTACTCGGCCTGGAACCCGCCGGTGATGATGTCGACCTGCTCGACCGCGTTGGTGGAAACCTCGAGCGGGGTGGTGTCCTCGCCCAGGGAGCCGGCCTCCTGCTCGTAAATCCAGCCGTAGCCGCTACGGAACGGGTTGGCCGTGTAGTTGCGCACGATCACGCCGTCCACCACCATCGACTCCTCGCCCAGGCGGCCGCCGCGGATACGCAGGCCGCGGGCCATGCCGCCCTCGCCGCCGATCTGGACCCCGGGCTCCAGGACCAGAAGGTCCTCCAGCTTGGAGATGGGGGATTCGGAGATGCGGTCGGAGGTGAGACGCTGCTTGGAGACGGTGTTGTCGCGCGGGACGAGCACCTCGGACTCACCCTGGACCGTGATGCCCTCGATCTCGACCACTGTGGAGCTGAGGTCGGCGTTGACCGTGGTGGTCTGGCCGGCCAGCAGGAGCTGTTCTGCGACTATGACTTTCTGGTAGCCGGTGTAGGAGAAAACTATGGAGCGCCGTCCCGGCGGTGCGTTCAAAATGAAATAGTAGCCGTCCGCGTTGGTCACATTGCCCAGCCGGGTGCCCTCGATCTGCACCTGGGCCCCCACCAGCGGTTGACCGGTGGTTTTATCGCGGACAACCCCCTCGATCTTGCTCGTGTTGAGCTGAGCCCGCACTGAGGAGGCCGGGCCGAACAGAAGGGCCGCAGCGATCAGAGCGAGTCCGGTTGTTTTGAGAAAATGCATGACGCCAGTCATGGATCCTCCGCCATGGAAAGTACGTGCTTTACGCTGGATGCTTCAGCGAAAGCCTGCGGGAGACGGTTCGAGACTCGGACTTTGGAATTTTATGCCATAGGCCCTCCAGGGGATTGTTGCCGGAAGGTCCATTCCGGAATGGGAAGGGGAATTTTTCCGGCAATGGGTGAACCGCGGGGCCGGCCTCCGTTGGTGACAGCTGGAATTTGAGGCGCCCGATGAGCGTTTGAACACAAATTGTTGCGTGGAGCATGCAAGAAATAGTATATTAAAAAATACCCCAAAAGGAAAAATCAGTCTGCCTGAAAGCTCAGGAAGCGTATTTCTCCCAGTCTTCCCAGATCTGCATCTGCCAGTCTGTAACAGTCGGTTGACGGTGGACTACCTGGAAACCGCCCAGGAAATCCTTGATGACTATCGCCGCGGCCCCCTCGTAGGGCGGCCAGACGAGTGAGGATGGGATGATGCGTTTTTCCAGTTGACGTTCCTTGTGCACGGAACTGTGCCGGCTGCCCTTGAGCATGGCTGGCAGCACGATGTCCCAGACCCGGGTCAGCTTGCCGGCGATAATGATTTTTTCAGTGTCGAACATCCGGTCCACCTCCGGCAGGGTCGAACCGAGGTGGAAGGCGGCTTCCTCGATCGCCTGCACTGCCGACCGATCGCCTTTGGAAGCTTCGCAGATGATACCTCTTATCTGGAAGTCGGTGTTTTCCTGCAAAGGCTTGCCGGAAAGCTCGCAGTACCGGTTGACAATAAACCGCTCGGAAGCCATGTTTTCCAGCTCGCCCACGGCCGGGAGGCCCGCGGTCTGCAAATCGGCGGCCAGCGGCACCAGCAGCGAGCCGATCTGGCAGTCGCGGCCCTGCGCCCCGTGATAGACCGTGTTGTGGCAGCCCAGGGCGCCCCAGACCCCGACATCTATCTGAACCAGGAAGAAGCTTTTCAGGCCCATGGCTTCAGGGGAGAAACAGATCTGCGCCAGGGCCGAGGAGCGCTGATCGTTCTCCACGAAGATTTTGCTCTGTATTTTCTTCGAAACTATCTTGGCCACCTCGACATTTTTCCAGCCCAGGTAGGGCGATTCGATCAGTACGCCCCGCAACTGGTCGACCCAACCGGGGAGGGTGACAGTCATCCCGGCCAGGGGGATCGCGATTGTGTCCAGCATCACCTGCAGCGCGCTCGAGCAGGCGGCCAGGAAATTCTGCGGGTCCTCGACGATCGTGCTCAGCCGCTTGGTCTTGATGAGGTTGCCGTTCAGGTCGATCACCGCAATCTCGGTCTGCCAGGGGTTGACCACGATTACGCCCACCACGCGGCTGCGGGCGTTGAGCTTAACGTTGATCGGCTTTCGTCCCAGGGCGCTCTTGCCCTTGTTTTCCTCCAGGACTATGCCGCTTTCAATCAGCTTGGTCATTATTCGCGAAACCGTGCTCTGGTCGAGTCCGGAAAGCCTGGCGATATCAACCCGCGAGATAGGCCCTTTCTCGATGATCGTGCTCAGGACAGTGGCCCGGTTGATATTCCACGGCATGTTGCTGTCTGGGAACACTTCTTCAAACAATTCTTTCATCGTGACTTTCTCCGAGCTGATGCAGCTCTCGATCGACCTTGGCGGTGCACAGTTCCGCCTGAATTGATACGGGTCCCTTGTTCGGGCCGGTAAGACACCCTGCAGGGCTTCCGTGCGTAAAGGGTCTTGAACGGTGCTGTGGGTATAGACTTAAAAGCTTTCTGGTAGTAAGGCTATGCATTCAACTTGAGGGGAAACGGGCCTGTCCGCAAGATAGATGTTGCTTTGTCGTATTTAATTGCACGTTGCATGCAAGTAATGTTATCCCGACAAAATTCATTTGTCAATATATTTTTCATCCGGGCGAAAGGTCTTTGTGTCAGAATCAGCAATGTCCGGTTAGGAACTTGCCGTTTGAAGCTGACCGTCTCATTTCTGCTTTGGTTTCGGCCAAAGCCGCAAAGCCAGCGGGGGCCGCAAACTCGTCCAAACCGAGACTCTGCGTCAATCTTAAGTGTTTACGGAGTCTTAATTCCGCTCCCTCGTTGAAGCGGCGGCGCTGCCGCGAATCGCCGCCGGACAGTGCGGCAATTACAGCCCCGGCCGTTTCTCGCTCAATTAAACGCTACCCTGGCGGGAGGCTCAGACAGGTGCGGCCCCCAAAGGCAACAGAGGCGGCCTGTCAGCCGCACGGGGTTTGGCTTAGACCCGGGATCGAGTTATTCCGATACGAACACTGTGTTCGCCCATAACATTCTATAGCAAAAATCTAACCGGACATTGCTGGGTTGCCTGGAAAGGCATCGAAGATATACAAAATGTCCGCTGCGGGCAAGGGAGGCGCTGAGCCTCACGGCCGGTGGAAAGGGCGAAGGCGTTCTGGATGAAAAACAGGCAGTGGTCCCGTTTCTATCAGCGACTGCAGAGCGGCCAGTTGCTGGTGCTCAGCTTCTTCTTCACCATCGCGGCCGGCTCGGTCCTGCTCTGGCTGCCCTGGTCGGTCAAGGGCGAGGGCATCCACTATATCGACGCCCTGTTCACGGCCACCAGCGCGGTCTGCGTGACCGGCCTGAGCACGGTGGACACCGGGACCACGTTCACGCTGTTCGGCAAGCTGGTGCTGCTGGGGCTGATCCAGGTGGGCGGCCTGGGGATCATGACGTTCTCGGTCCTGATGTTCCTCACCGTGGGGCGTCTGCCCGCCCTGCGCGACCGCTGGCTGGTGGAGAACATGTACTCGCAGGAGGGCCGCATCCAGGTCCTCAACCTGGTCCGCACGATCTTCGCTTTCACGTTCATCGCCGAGGCCCTGGGGGCGGTCGGTCTTTTCGTGGGCTGGTTCCGCAGCGGGATGCCCCTGGCAAAGGCGCTCTGGTACGGTGTTTTCCACAGCGTGAGCGCGTTCTGCAACGCCGGTTTCGCTTTCTTCCCGAACAACTTCGAAAATTATGTCGGCGACTGGTGGATCAACCTTTCCACCTGCAGCCTGATTATCTCGGGCGGAATAGGCTTTTCGGTCCTGTACGAGCTGTTCGACCGCTATATCCTGCGCTGCCGTCGACGCCTGTCCCTGCATACCCGTCTGGTGCTCTATACCACGCTGTTTCTGCTGGCGGTCGGGGCGCTGGGGTTCTATGTGCTGGAGGTGGACAACACTCTGCTCGGGATGGGGCCGGACAAGTGTTTCATGGCCAGCCTGTTCCAGTCGACAACCGCCCGCACCGCTGGTTTCAACACCATCCGCATCTCCGCGCTCAGTAACGGCACCCTTCTGATTATCATCCTGCTGATGTTCATCGGGGCCTCGCCGGGCTCCTGCGGCGGTGGGGTGCGCACCACCAGCCTGGCCCTGCTGGTCATCTTTTTTGTCAACCGGGTCAAGGGCAGCCTGCGGACCAACATTTTCGGCCGCACGGTGCCGGAGGAGACGATCGGCAAGGTGGTGATGGTGATCCTGCTGGGTGTGCTGGCCGTCGTTGGGATCACCCTGCTGCTGCTTCTGACCCAGGGCCAGCAGATCCTTTACCCGCGCCACCGCGACCTGTTCCTGGGCTATCTGTTCGAATGCGTGTCGGCGCTGGGCACGGTGGGACTGTCGATGGGAGTGACCTCCTCGCTGAACCATCTGGGCAAGCTGCTGATCGTGGCTCTGATGTTTGTCGGCCGGGTCGGACTGGTGACCCTGGCCTACGGCATGGTGCGTCCCGGCAAGCGGATCAGCATCGAGTACGGCAGCGAAGACGTGATGATCTGACAATGCTCTTTCAGGAGGGACCTTGAAAAAATTCATGGTTATCGGTCTGGGCAATTTCGGTTTCCAGGTGGCCCGCTCGCTGTTCGAGGACGGAAATGAGGTGATCGCAATCGACAGCAGCCGCGACCGGGTCCAGGAGATACGCGACTACTGCTCCCGCGGCATCGTGGCCAACGCAGAGAACAAGGATTTCCTGCAATCGGTGGGGGCGCAGGAGATGGATGCGGTGATCCTGAGCATGGGTGACAACATCAGCCAGAGCATCATCACAACGCTCCTGCTCAAGGAGTTACAGGTTAAGTACCTGATCGCCAAAGCCAACGATCCCGAGCACGGCAAGGCGCTGCGCAAGGTGGGGGCGGACCGGGTGATTTTCCCGGAGCAGGAGGTGGCGATCAAGCTGGCCCAGCGCCTGACCTCGCCCTCGATCCTCGACACCCTGGAACTGGGCGGCGAGTACGTGCTGACCGAATTGCTGCCGCCGATGGAGTTCGTGGGCCAGTCGCTGATGGAGGTCAACCTGCGGCGGGTGTACAATCTGTTCGTGGTGGCGGTCAAGGAGGCCGTGCCGGAGCGGGTGACAGTCCTGCCCCCGGCGGAATACCGGATAAAGGACAGTGACACCCTGGTCATTCTGGGCAGCACCGACGATATCGCCAAGCTGAACAAAAAAACAAAGGCCTCCTGAGCTAAAGCTCGGGAGGCCTCGGCCGTGAATTTATTTTAAGCGTGTCCGCCGCCGTTGCCGTCCATCCCGCCGATCGAGAGCAGGACATCGCTGTGCTTGGTCCTGTCGATCAGGACTTCCAGTATCTCGGGCAAAAGGTCCGCAGTCAGTCCCAACCCGCTCCAGGTGGTTTCTCGTATCTCGGAGCCCAGGCCCTCGCCGACATCCCCGATCCGGGCGTTGTTGCAGATACTGTCTGCCAGGTGGACGAGCTGGGTGATCTTGCGCTGCTGGCGCGGCGAGACATCCGGCTCGTGGTGGAACCGCACGCAATGGACTATCTTTAGCGGCAGGCCCCAGCGCTCGAGCAGGGCCGCGCCGATCTGGGTGTGGTCCAGGCCGATCCGGTTGCGTTCCAGGGTGAGGATGTAGTTGGGACGCGGAGGGTTGTCGGCGTCACCCGGAATGTGCTGGTGCACCTCGGGCATGTAGGTGGCGCTGACCCAGCGGCCGATGTCGTGCAGAAGCCCAACCACGTGGGCCTGAGGGCCGTTTTCCGGGATCACTCCGGTCAACTCGTTGATCACCTCGGTGCAGACCCCAACGCTGATCGAGTGCTGCCAGAACTTGACCGGGTCGACCTTGCCGCTCACGCGATTGGAAAGAAACTGGATCAGGGCCAGGCTCATCACCATCTTGCGGATTTCCTGGAACCCCAGCCTGACCACCGCCTCCTGCACCGTGCCGATTGTCCGTCGCGCACCGAACACCACCGAATTGGCGAGCTTGAGGATCATGCTGGTCACCGGCGGATCATCCGATATGATCGAACTGATTCGCTGAACATCCGGCTGTTCCTCGTTGAGCGAGGATTCGAGCAACAGGGCCACGCTGGACAAGGTCGGCAGCTTCCTGACTTTCAGCAGTTGCTCTATTAATTGGTTCAAATCCAGCATCTTGTGGTCCCTGCGTTTGTCGGCGGATAACTCCTTAGACTTTTACCCGCGGCAGGCTTGCATGGGGGAGACAGCCGCAAGGTAAAAACAGAGTATAGGCCGTTTTATTTGAATGGGACGAATCCAAAGGTTTGAATGAGATATTATACACTTATTCCACTTATTTTTCCACAAATTTTTACTGGAAGCCCCCGTGATTACTCTGAATCCATCTTTGCCTCCGCTGCCCCGGATGAAACGAGCGCCACCAGGTCGCCGGAATCGGGAGTGAAAGGGATGTTATTATCGAACGCCCCGAGAAAGCGGAGGCTCCTGAACCCGGCGGACCGGAGCGCCTGCCTGAGACGCTCTCCGTCCAGAGGATAATGTTTCTCCACATCCACGGCCACCTTGGCGCCGTCCCTGTAAACCTCCAGCTTGAAATCCAGGCTGCTTTCCCGGTAGGCGTAGGAGCGGAGGAAACTCCATTGCGCCCCCTCCAGCTCCCGGGTCTTGGCTGGCATCTGTTCCGGGCGCAGGCGGAGGATCCGGCTGTAATTCAACAGGTGAAGCACGGCTTTCCCTCCCGGGCCGGTGGCTACGAGCAGGTTCCGGCAGAAAGAGTCCAGCCTGGAGGGGGGAAGGTGGGCCAGTGTGTTGCCCAGGCAGAGGACCAGGTCCCAGGGGCCGCGCTTTTGCGCCAGCCGCCCGAGGCCACCCATGCCCCAGGAATGGATCGGCGCGCCGGGCAGGGTGCGCTCTGCGATCCGGCGGAGCTGGACCGAGGGCTCCAGGCCCTCGACTCTGCAGCCGGCCTGGACAAACCCGGCCAGGTGACGGCCTGTGCCGCAGCCGATATCAAGCACGCGGGCTTCGTTTTTCCAGCGCACGCCCGAGGCCTCCAGCAGGAAAGGCATCTCGGTGCGCAGGCGCCGCTCCCAGTCGATGAAAATATCATAGTAGGGGGCCAACATACGGTAACGATCCGGCATCCCGTTCTCTCCGTTTCCCGGGCCTGAGGCCACGGCCTGACACCTCGCTTGCCTTGTCCCGCCACTTACAACATTTTATATTTTTTTAGGACTCCGACGCAACTGCCCTAACCATTTTCAAACGAATTGTCCTGACACAGCAAGGGGAGAGAAATATATATGAGCTGGCGCGGATATGCCCTGGCCGGGCTGCTGGCGGCTGCACCACTTGCCGCAGGCGGTTGTGCGGCTATCAGAAATATAAATTTTTACTCCACCTCGGAGGAGGTCCAACTCGGCCAGGCCCTGGACAAGGAAATCCACAAGCAGTACACGGTGCTTAACGACCAGAAGCTCGACTCGTTCCTGCAGGAGCGGGGCGACAAGCTGGTGGCGGTCTCCTCCCGCACTGATCTGAAATACCATTTCGTGGCGGTCAAGGATGAAGCGGTAAACGCGTTCGCCATTCCCGGCGGCTACTGCTACATCAACCTGGGCCTGATCCGCAATGTCGAGACCGAGGCCGAGCTGATCAGCGTGGTGGCCCACGAGCTGAGCCATGTCACCAACCGTCACAGCGTGAAGCGCCTGAGCCAGATGCAGCTCCTGGACGCCGCGCAGCAGATCGCCCTGGGCAATTCCGGCACCCTGGCCAACACCGTGGCCGGCATGTTCACCACCGTGGGCATGCTCAGCTACAGCCGCGAGTACGAGCGCCAGGCCGACCACGACGGGCTGATGGTCATGTACAAGGCCGGCTACGACCCCAACGGCATGGTCAAGATGTTCGAGATGCTCAAGTCCAAGCAGCAAAGCCCCGAGACCAAGGGCTGGCAGAACCTGCTCTCCACCCACCCGATGACCGACGAGCGCATCCAGAACGCCAAGGCTCTGATCGCAACCCTGCCGCCGCGCGAGGGCCTGATCGAGAACTCGCCGCAGTGGGCCGAGTTCCGCAAGTACGTTAACGAGAAATACCCGGCCCCGCCGCCCAAGGCGGAGAAAAAATAGCCCGAGGTAGGTCTGCTCGTTTGTTCCCCGGGGCCGGGGACTGTCTTGGGACTTGTGCCGGGAACATTCCGGATTATCTTTCATGGATGATACAGAACCCTGTCCACCGCCGGCCGAACTGGTCGCCACTGTGTGCTGAACTCGCGGAGCGAAAAGATGGCTGATCTGAAGACTCGATACCTGAACCTGGAGCTGAAAAACCCGCTGGTGGTAGCCAGCAGCGGCCTGACCCGTAACGCCAAGATGGTCAAGCAGTGCGAGGAGCTGGGGGCCGGCGCGGTGGTGCTGAAAAGCATTTTCGAGGAGGATATCCGCCGCAAGGACAACACGTTCCAAGACAGCCTGATGGATCACCCCGAGGCGGCGGACTATTTCTCGGCCGAGGTGGGGCTGATCTACGGGCCGAACGAGTACTGCTCCGAGATCGAGAAAGCGCGCAAGGCGGTCTCGATCCCGGTCATCGCCTCGGTCAACTGCGCCGAGCCGCGCTTCTGGACCGGCTACGCGGCCCAGATCGAAGCGGCCGGGGCCAGCGCCCTGGAGCTGAACCTGTCGGTGCCCTCGGCCGGGCTGGAGCAGTCCTCGTCCCGGAGCGAGCAGCAGTTCTACGACATAGTCACAGCCGTGCGTTCCCAGGTGCGGATTCCCCTGGCGGTCAAGATGAGCGGCCAGCTCACCTGCCCACAGAACGTGGCCGCGAACCTGGTCCGCGCCGGGGCGGATGGGCTCGTCCTGTTCAACCGTCAGACCGGCCTCGACATCGACCTCGAGACCGGGCGGGCGTTCGCCGCCAAGGGCGACCAGGGGCTTTCCTCGCCGCACTACATCTACTATCCGCTGCGCTGGGTCTCGATCCTGCGCCAGGTGCTGCCTGAGGTCTCTATTTCCGCCTCCGGAGGGGTGCACAGCGGGGACGCTTTCATCAAGTACATCCTGGCCGGGGCAGACACGGTGCAGGTCTGCTCTCTGTTCTACCGTGAGGGGCTGCGCAAGATCGGCGCTCTGCTGGGGGCGCTGGAGGCTTACCTCGACCGCCGGGGCGTGGCCCGGGTGGACACCCTGCGTGGCTCGGCCAAAATGCAGCTTCCTATCGGCAGCCGCGAGCAGCAGCGGCTCGAATACATGGAGCTCAGCCGCGGACGCTACATGGAGGTGGATACATCGGACGGCGGCGGGCTGGTGTTCGAAAGTCACTCCGGGGAGTGAGGCCAGAAAAGCCGGGATATAAAGAAAGGCCGCTCGGTTCGACCGGAGCGGCCTTTTCTTTTCAAGCATCCAGTCCCGGATCACTGGGCCAACAAATTGCTCTTGACCCATCCGGTGCCCACCGACTTGGGACGGAAGATCGGGGCGCCCAGGGCACGGTTAAGCACTAGCTGGCTGAGCATGCCCATGGCGCGGGACACTCCGAACAGGACCGTGTAGTAGTCGTACTCCTCCAGCCCGTAATGGAATAGCAGGCTGCCCGAGACCGCATCCACGTTCGGATAGGGGTTCTTGGCCTTGCCCTGCTGCTTGAGGATGTCCGGCACCAGGTTGAACAGCCGGTCCACGATGTGGAACAGGTCGGACTTGGGGCAGTGGGCCGTGCCGAAATTGTGCAGGGCGGTGAACCGCGGGTCGGTCTCGCGCAGCACCGCATGCCCGTAGCCGGGGATAACCTTGCCGTTGTTGAGCGTGTCCCAGCAATATTCCTGGATCTGCTCATCCGTGGGCACGCCGTTGTATTTCTCGCGTATCTCGAACACGAAATGCAGGCATTCCTGGTTGGCCAGACCGTGCAGCGGGCCGGCCAGGCCGTTCATGCCGGCGCTCACCGCGTAGTAGGCGTCCGACAGGGCCGAGCCGACCACGTGCGTGGTGAAAGCGCTGACATTGCCGCCCTCGTGGTCACTGTGCAGCACCAGGTACAGGCGCATCAGGTCCGAGAACTCGCCGTTGGTGTTCTCCATGCCCAGCATGTAGGCGTAGTTGGCGGCCCAGCCAAGGCGCGGGTTGGGCGGGATCGGGTCGCCCTTGCCGGTGTGGATGCGGTAGATGCCTGCGGCCAGCTCGGGCAGCATCGAGAGCAGGTGCAGCGAATCTTCCAGGGTTGATTCCCAGTAGTCGGTCTTCTTCATTCCCTCGTCGTACAGACGGCGGAAGCGGCTCTCGCGCTCGAGCATCATGATCCCGATGCTGAACCGGACCATCGGGTGGGTGTCCGGGGCCAGGGCTTTCTGGACTTTCCAGACGAACTCGGGCAGGGGGCCGTGGCCGTTCATCACCGCCTGCAGTTCCTCGAGGTCTTCCTTGTCCGGAAGCTCGTCGAGCAGCAGGAGGTGGAATATCTCCTCAGGCTCGCGGTCCACCAGGTCGAGGATCGGGCGGCCCCGGATCAGCAGCCCGCGGACAGGGTCGACCAGCGAGGTGTCGCAGATCATCGACTTGACCCCTCGCATCCCGCCGAACAACTGCTGCAGGGTGACCTCGGAAACCTGCTTTTGCCCGTACTCTTTAAGAAGAGACTGGATTTCCTCGCGCAAACCGGGGATTACAGCCGCCAGCTTTTCTTTGAGTCTCGTCATGTAGGCCTCCGTCCTGAGAAATTATTCTTATGGCAGTCACAGACTGTTCAAGTCCATTCGTTCTCTTCTGCATCAGGATTGAAAAACACGACTGCTGAAACTTCCGCCAGGAGCATATATTTCCCGGTAAAAAGAAGCCCGAAATGTAATCCAGGCCTGGCTCTTATGCAAGAATAATCCCACAACCGCGCAATTTCGAAAGTGATATCTCAGTCGGGTTCTTAACTATTATTTTATGACTATGCAAGGAAAAAGCAACAAAAGCTGAAAAATTATTAGCGCTGACATGATCGTCTGCCGAAAGCTGTGAAACTGGGCCAGATATGTTAAACTGAGTTTGCGGGGCCGGGTTGCGATTTTTTTCCCAATTGCGTGCGGCAGGGGCGATCTGAAAGCCTCGGGAAAGATGGAATCCGGGTGGCCGGCCCGGGGCTCCGGGCGCCCCGGGCCGGGAGAAAGCGGAAAGATATCAAGGATCACGCCGGTCCGAGCAGGCGGGCGATGTTTTCACGGAAAGGTGGACGGATCACGCCGCGGTCGGTGATCAGGCCGGCGATCAGCTCGGCCGGTGTGACATCGAACGCCGGGTTGAACACCCGCACGCCCTCGGGTGCGGCGGTGCGGCCCAGGGGGGCGGCCACCTCCTCGCGCGCGCGCTCCTCGATCGGGATGCCGGAGCCATCGGCCAGGCTCAGGTCGAACGTGCTGAACGGTGCGGCCACGTAGAACGGGATGCCGAACCTCGCGGCCAGGACCGCCACGCCGTGGGTGCCGATCTTGTTGGCGGCGTCCCCGTTGGCCGCGATCCGGTCGGCCCCGGTGATCACCAGGTCCACTTTGCCGGCCGCCATCACGCTGGCGGCCATGTTGTCGCAGATAAGAGTAACCTCGATCCCTGCGCGGTGCAGCTCCCAGGCGGTCAGGCGCGCCCCCTGCAGCAGCGGGCGGGTCTCATCGGCATAGACCGACACTCTGCGGCCCTGCTCGGCGGCCACGTAGATTGCGGCCAGGGCGGTGCCGATCCCGGCCGTGGCCAGGGCCCCGGCGTTGCAGTGGGTCAGCACCCGGGCCCCGTCCGGCAGCAGAGCCGCCCCGTGCTCGCCGATGGAGCGGCACAGACGGCGGTCCTCCTCGAATAGCTCCAGGGCCTCGCGCTCCAAGGCCTCGATTGTCCCGGCCGGGGAGGCCTTGGGCGCGAGAGACAGGGCCAGGCGGCGCATGCGTTCAACGGCCCAGGAGAGGTTGACCGCGGTGGGACGGGTGGCGGCCAGACGGTCGCAGACCTCGTTCAGCCGGGCCATGAAACTGTCTGGCGCCAGCCCGGCGCAGCCCTGCACACCCAACACGACCCCGAAAGCCCCGGCCACGCCGATGGCCGGCGCCCCGCGTACGGCCAGACGGTAGATGTCGGCCGCCAGGTCGGTGTATTCGCTTCGTTCGAGGTATTTCTCCTCGACTGGAAGAAGGGTCTGGTCTATCAGCCGGACGCGCCCGTCCGGCGCATGTCCGAGCCATTCAATCGTGGTGACCGGCATCGTTTCTCCGCGCTTGGAATATCCTCTGTCAGTTGTCTTGGAAGCATAGATGTTCACACCTGAAAACGAACCTTCCACAAAGTAAAACTCCCGTTCCGGATCGACAAGTGGACACAGAAAAAATCGCCTCAGAAACTTGAACTCACTTATGTGCAGAGTGTATAATTATAAAAGGCGCTGAGGCAGTGATCGATGAGCGGCGCCGGGTTGAATAATTCAACTGGGAGGGGATGATGTTGAGGAAACGGTATTTCCTGGGGCTGGGGCTGATCGCCCTGCTGCTTGCGCTGGCGGCTCCGGCCTGGGCGGTGAAAACGGTCGAGATGCCGGAGAATTTCGGCTCGGACCAGTGGGCGATGTCCCACTACCGCGAGGCGGTGGATTACTTGAAGTACATCACGAAGAAGGATGTCCAGAACCGTCTGCTCGCAGTGCCGGAGAACCTGCGCCAGGAGGCCTGGGACGAGTTCTGGGCGCCGTACGACCCGGTCAAGAAAACTCCGGATAACGAGTTCAAGACCGAGTATTTCAAGCGTATCCGCTACGCCAACGAGAATTTCGGCTCGATCCTGCAGCCGGGCTGGCTGACCGACCGCGGTGAGGCCTATGTCCGCATGGGGCCGCCCAGCGACATCGAGCGCTACACCATGCGTTCCGGTGGGCGTGATGTGTACATCTGGGTCTACATCAACACCGCGCACGAGGTGGACCTGTATTTCGTGGACCGCACCGGGGTGGGCGATTTCGACCTGCTCAACCCGCAGGACATGATCGAAGAGTCCTATATCTACGGTCATTGATCGATCCACCGCAGTCATGTGTCCCGTAACTTGAATCGACGCGCCCCCGGGAGCGAGACCGGCTCCCGGGGGCGCTTTTTTTGTCAGTTCGGGGCCGGCGGGCGGCAGCGGATAAGCGTCCGGGGCGAAGGAAGGTTTTTGGTTGACAAACCGTGAGGGTGACGCTATTTTTGCGCAAATACAAGGGGGCTGTAGCTCAGTTGGGAGAGCGCTTGAATGGCATTCAAGAGGCCAGGGGTTCGACTCCCCTCAGCTCCACCATGAATACAAGGGAATCGGGCCGGACGGCGGCAGGTCGGTGACGACCGCAGGCGTTGAAGATGCCGGTTTCGTCGGTTCCTGATCGATACAGCCCCGGCAGAGTGATCTGTCGGGGTTTTTTCTTGCGGAGCGGAAAGCGCCATATCAAAATGATTGTGCGGCTTTTCCCTTCCCCGGCGTGCTCTGAAAGCCGGGCGGACTGAAGCGCCATCCCCTGTCCGTCCGCTCCCCCGTGTCCCGCCCGGCCGGACTGCCGCCGGCCCAGCCTGACAGCGTGCGCGCGATTTGGTCAGACCGGAAGACAATTTCATTGATAAATACAGCCTGCCTGAATCGGGTGCAGCCAAGGGCCCGGTCCGCAATTACAACGTCCAACCGAAAAGGGTCAGAGATGGCGACTGAGGGGAAAGTGAAAATCGACGAGAGCCAAATCAACTGGCGGTATGTCGGGATAGTATCTTTCGTGGCGGCGATAGGCGGGCTGCTGTTCGGTTTCGACACCGGGGTCATTTCGGGCACGATCGGCGGGGTGGTGCAGGACTTTCAGCTCAACGCCTGGCAGGAGGGGTTCGCGGTGAGCAACCTGATCGTGGCCTGTATCCTGGGCTCGATCATCACCGGCCCCCTGGCCGACCGCTACGGCCGCAAAAAGCTGCTGATCCTGGCTGGTTTTCTGTTCACCCTCTCGGCCGTGCTGTCCGGGGTGCCGCGCAACTACTGGGAGCTGATCGTAGCCAGGGCCATCGGCGGGTTCGGAGTGGGGATCGCCTCGGTGCTCTCGCCGGTGTACATCGCCGAGCTGAGCCCGGCCCACGTTCGCGGCAGGCTCGTGGCCGTGAACCAGCTCGCCATCGTGGTGGGCATCCTGTTCTCCTATTTCAGCAACTGGCTGCTGGTCGGAGTGGGGGAGCACCCCTGGCGCTGGATGTTCGAGGTGGAGGCCGTGCCGGCGTTCCTGTTCACCATCGCCCTGTTCAAGATTCCTGAGAGCCCGCGCTGGCTGGCCAAGAACGGTCAGGAGGACAAGGCGCGCGAGGTGTTCAACAAGATCGGCGGCGCCAGGTACGCCACCAGCGAAATGGCCTATGTCACCGGCATGCTCCACAAGGAGGCCGGCGGCATGCAGGAACTGCTCAATCCCAAGCTGCGCCGCCTTCTGTTCACCGGGTTCCTGATCGCCATTTTCTCGAATTTCACCGGCATCAACGTCATCATCTACTACGGCACCGAGATTTTCCGGATGGCCGGGTTCGTCGATACCGCCTCCTCGTTCAAGGCCCAGGTGATCATCGGGCTGGTCAACTTGATCTTCACCTTTGTCGGCATGGCCCTGATCGACCGGGCGGGCCGCAAGATACTGCACGTGATCGCCTATTTCCTGATGACAGCCTCCATGCTCGCCCTGGGGCTGATGTTCAACATGAAAGATGTCAACCCGCTGTACATGGTGATCCCAGTGATGACCTATGTCGCCTCGTTTTCCACCGGCGTGGGAGTGGTGATCTGGGTCTATCTGTCCGAGATGTTCCCGAACAAGATACGTGGCGCGGCGATGGGCGCGGCGACAATGCTGGTCTGGTGCGCCAATTTCGCGGTGACCCAGTTTTTCCCGGTGCTGAGTGAGGCGATGGGGGGGAGCGTGTTTTACCTGTTCATGGCCGCCTCTTTCATCGCGTTCCTGTTCACTCTGGTCATGATGCGCGAGACCAAGGGGCTGCAGCTCGAAGAGGTGGAGTCGATTTTCGAGAAGCGCAAGAGCTGAACTTCGCGGCGAGAGTTTCGGCTTAAAGTCAAGTGCGTGGAAAACCAAAAGGGGCGCAATGTATTGCGCCCCTTAATTGTTTATATAGAATATTTAATGCGCGCTGGATTAAAGTTACACATTAAGCAATTCTACGTTCCTGTCTCATTCCAGCCTGCGCCAGATTTCCTTCCAGGTCACATCCCCGGTCACGTTTGAAAGGAACAGCGTGTCGCCCACGATGCTGAATTTCAGGTCGGCCGAGGTGTTGACCCGGTTGGGGTTGTTGAAATGGGCCAGGTACTCGGTGTAGATGTCGCCGTTGATCTTGTAGCGGCCGCCGTTGCCCGAGAACGTGTTGTAGGCGGTCACGATGTCGGAGTCGGTAACCACCGGGCCGAAAAGCGGACGGTTGGGGTCGTGCCCCACGGTGGAGAAAAAGGTGGGTGTGATGATCTTGATCGCTTTCCAGTTGTCCTGGTCGCGGTTGATCGTGGTGTCGGGGGTGGTGTAGGTGGAGCTGACAAATTCCCAGACCCCCTCAATGGGCTTGTGTTTCTGGCAAGCCGTAAGGGCTACAATTGCTGACAAAAGCAAAGCGGCTAATATCCACGCCCTTCTCATGACAGCCTCCTGGAGCGGGTCAGGCGTACTGGGAGGGTTACTCTGAACATGCGCCTCGATGCTTCGGCGCAATGGTTTCCGTACTTTTCTGTCGGTTGGGGGAGATTGTTCCTTGATGCGCCTCCGGGTAAAGAGGTGAACTTACCCGAGTGTCGGCAGATAAAAGCAAAAGTTGTTGTGCATTTGATTCATTATACGTATACAGGCCGCACCAGACAAGAGCTAAGTCCAAAGAACGGCATAGGATCGGCGCATGTTCAACGGAAAAACCGGAACGGATATCCCGCGATCAGGTTTTTAGCTTGCGCAGTGGCTGCGGCGCTGCGAAATTAGTTGAACGCGGCGGGCGCCTCCTCACTGGCCCCGGCTCGGGCCGTGTCGGACTCTCCCGGCGCGTGAACGGCGTTATCCCTCCAATCAATGCCAGAAACCGCGCAGTTTTTCCCTGCAGCCTGCAACCACAGGAGATCAGGACAATGAAACTCCAATCCGTGTTCCGACTTGTTCCGGTTCTTCTCTGGTTATCGCTCGTCCCGTTCCGCCCTCTGGCCGCCCAGTACTACAGCCAGGGGCCGGGCCGGATAACCCTGGACAACGGGGTGGTCCACCGCAGCCTCGACCTGGGCGAGAACGGCGACCGTCTGACCACGCTCTCCTACGGCCTGAAAGGGCTGGAGGACGAGTTCGTGCGCCCGGGCGGGCAGGAATTCGGGTTCCTGGCCGATGGCCATGCTATGAACGGTTTGGGGGGCTGGAAGATCACCTCCGTGGACCGGGCCGCCGATTCCCTGGGCGGCGATGGTGTCCGTCTGACCTACAAATCCGCCTCCACGGCCAAGGCCCGCCTTCATCTCGAGGTGACCTACCTGCTGTATCCCGAGCTGCCGGTGGTGCGCAAGCATCTTTCACTGGTCAACCTCGGGCAGGAGAAAGTGCGGCTGGAGGCAGTGGACGTGGAGGTGCTGCGCTCGGCCTGGGAGGACACCGACTGCTGGATCATGTCCGATTTCGCCCGCCACAAATGGCTTGGCCCGTTCGTGGGCAACTGGAACGACCCGCTGGCCGTGGTGCACATGATCGGCCGCCGCCAGGGCCTGGCTCTGGGCAACGAGGCGCCCTCGGTCACCAAGCGCACCGGGGCGTTCGAGGACGGTTCCACCTTTAGTGTGGGCCTGACCCGGCCGGACCAGGATTACCCGTTCCTGGCCTGGCTCAAGCCGGGGGAGAAATGGGAGAGTCCCTGGGTGTTCAGCCTGCCCTATGCCGGACAGAGCGACCCCGCGGCAGTGGTCAACGGCCCGGTGGCCGATTTTGTCCGCCGCCACATGGGGATCCGCCTGGCCCAGCTCGACCGCAAGCCGATGTTTGTCTACAACACCTGGAACCCGTTCCGCACGCAGGTGAACGAGGCCCTGGTGAACGAACTGGCCGAGGCCGCCGCGGCCTGCGGGGCGCAGGAATTCGTGATAGACGACGGCTGGCAGGCCAACAAGGGCGACTGGGAGATCGATTACCAGAAATTCCCCCACGGCCTCAAGCCAGTGTTCGACCATATCCGCAGCCTGGGGATGAAACCCGGCCTCTGGATCAGCCTGACCGAGGCCGAGACCAAGAGCAAGGTCTACGCCGCGCACCCGGAATGGTTCTGCCGCGACAAGGCGGGACGGGTCGCCAACATCCATTCCTCGGACCCGAACACTGCCACCGCCTGCCTGGGCACCGATTGGTACGGGCATATCCGTGATGTTATCCTGGGCCTGGTGCGCGATCACGGCCTGGGCTATGTGAAACTCGACCTTTCACTCACCCGCAGCGCCTATGTCTACGACAAGACCCGCACCGGCTGCTATGCCACGGACCACCCGTTCCACGATGGGCGGGAGGAGTCGTTCCTCGTGGCCTACAGGCGGTGCATGCAGCTTTTCGATGAGCTTCACGCGGCCGCGCCGGACCTGTTCATCGACTGCACTTTCGAGACCTGGGGCCCGCTTCAGCAGGTTGACTACGCCCTGGTCCGTCACGCCGAGGGAGACTGGCTCATCAACGTGTATGAAAAATCGCCCCTGGGCAGCCTGAGGGTGCGCAACCTTGCCTGGTGGCGCACTCCGTCCATGCCGGCCACGGCCCTGGTGGTGGGCAACCTCACCCTGGATGACCCCGAGCGCGAGCTAAACCTGCTCTCCCTGGCCGGAACGCTGCCGATCATGCTGGGCGACCCGCGCAAAGTGCCGCCCGAGTCGCGCGCGCGCCTCAAGGCCTGGGCCGACTGGCTGCAGGCCATGCAGGACAAGTATAACTACACCCTCTACCGTAGCGACCTGCCCGGGTTCGGCGAGCCGGCCGAGGGGCAGTGGGACGGCTGGCAGAGGATCAACACCGACACCCGCGCCGGTGGGATAGTGGGCGTGTTCCGTCAGGCCGGCCTCGACAGCGAGCGCATGGTAGGGGTGAGCGGCCTGGACCCGGCGGCGACCTACTCGGTCCGCCGGGGGCCCGCGGGCGAGGAACTGACACGCATGAGCGGGGCCGATCTGGCGGCGAAGGGTTTTCGGGTGAGCCTGCCCGACACCTATGGGGCGGTGCTGTTCGAGATACAGCGGGTGCAGTAGGGAGTCTTGCCGCCGTGGCCGGGTGAATCCTGTCCGTGCCGCAGAAAAAGGTTGTCTCTGACGAATTTGTTCCTATAATGCGAATGTACGGTTCACTTTCACCCCCAAACGCGCGCGAGGTTCGCCATGCCCGAATCTGTCAGCCGTCGAGATTTTCTTCGCAGCGCCACCGCGGCGGCTTTGCTGGGTGCGGCCTGCCCCTGGCGTCTGTGCGGCCAGGCCGGGTCCGCCGCTGCTAGCCGTCCCAATTTCGTGATCGTGTTCTGCGACGACCTGGGCTACGGCGATATCGGCTGTTTCGGAGCACAGGGCTACAAGACTCCGAATATCGACCGCATGGCGGCCCAGGGTGTGCGGTTCACCGATTTCCACGCCGCCACCGCGGTCTGCTCGGCCTCGCGGGCCGCGCTGCTCACCGGCTGCTACCCGGAGCGGGTGGGTATCCTGGGCGCGCTGGGACCGGCCTCCAGGATCGGGATCAGCGACAGCGAGGCCACGATCGCCTCGCTGCTGGGGGGCGCGGGCTACGCCACCGCTATCTACGGCAAGTGGCACCTGGGCGACTCGCCGCAGTTCCTTCCCACCCGCCACGGCTTCGATGAGTGGTTCGGGCTGCCCTATTCCAACGACATGTGGCCCCAGCACCCGACCAACGGCGCGGACTATCCGCCCCTGCCGCTGTACGAGAACGAGAAAGTGATCGAGTACAACCCGGACCAGCGCAACCTGACCACCTGGTACACCCAGCACGCGGTCAGCTTTATCGAGCGCAACCGCGAGCGGCCCTTTTTCCTGTACCTGGCGCACAACATGCCCCATGTGCCGCTGTATGTCTCCGACAAGTTCGCCGGGGCCACGGCGCGCGGGCTGTTCGGGGACGTGATCGAGGAGATCGACTGGTCGGTGGGCGAGGTGCTGGAGGCGCTGCGGCGAAACGGCCTGGATGATAACACATTAGTGATTTTCACCTCGGACAACGGCCCCTGGCTGAGCTACGGCGAGCATGCAGGTTCGGCCGGGCCGCTGCGCGAGGGCAAGGGAACCCTGTTCGAGGGTGGCATGCGCGAGCCGTGCGTGATGCGCTGGCCGGGGCATATCCCGTCGGGCGGGGTCTGCGGCGAACTGGCCACCACGATGGACATTCTGCCCACCCTGGCCGGACTGGCCGGTGCGGCGCTGCCCAGGCTGCCCATCGATGGGCACGACATCCTGCCGCTGATCGAGGGCCGCCCCGGGGCGCTCAGCCCGACCGGGGCCTACTACTGCTACTGGATGGGCGAGTTGCACGGCGTGCGCAGCGGCAAGTGGAAATTGCACGTGCCGCATGACTACCGCACCCTGCACGGCCGTCCGGGCGGCAAGGGCGGCCTGCCCGTGCCCTACGACCAGGACCATATCCAGATGTCCCTGTTCGACCTGGAGAGCGATGTGGGCGAGACCAAAGACGTGGCAGCGGAACACCCGGAGGAGGTCAAGCGCCTGGAGGCCCTGGCCGAGGCCGCCCGCCGCGACCTGGGGGACAAGCTCACCGGACGGGCCGGAGCGGGGCTGCGCGAGCCGGGACGGCTCCCCTGAATGAATTTTTGGCGCAAAGGACGTTTGAAGCCGCGGGGTTAACTCACCGCGGCTTTTTATTTCCCATGACCGGGATGAATTGACAGCGGCTTCCCGATAATGCAAAGGCGGATCAAGCCTTAAAATACTTTATTAATTTCGAAGTGTCTTAATCAGGAAAGTGCTTAAGATAACTCGCAGGGAAGAGCGCATAGCGGGGAGCGAGCGGCGGGATACTGGCCTGGGGCCGTTTCCCGGCTCAGGGGATACGCTTGACTGTCGGCGCGATGGTGCAGAAGATCAGGATCATCAGCACGGCCAGCCCGGCGGTGAAAGCGTTGCCGGTCCTGATCCAGATAAACCAGCCGATGAACAGGCTGAGGCCTATCGCGAAAGCACACATCAGACACGTTTCTACGTGTAGAGCTTTTGGCAGATGCATACGATCCCCCCGTTTTTCCAGAATCATTCCGATAGCGTGAACTCGCTCTGCCATTTTATATAGGCAAAGATTGTGCACAATTTCCCGCCGCGCCTTAATCCTTTGATAAACAAAAAGAAATTTGAATTGATAGTTGCAATCTCGGAGAGGATGGTCTATAATTATGATAGTTTGTCTATCAAATTAATATGCCGGCGGAGGCAGCAAAGATGAAAGCCGAGGACCTGGACCTGCAGAATCTTTTCCGTTTCTCGCGTGGCCTGGTCTCACTGCTGGGCCGGCGGGTGGTGATCCACGACCTGTTCGCCATGGGCCAGTTCCGGCGCGACCTGGTGAACATGGTGGGCCAGGAGCACGCTCGGCGTATCTGCACGCGGATGGGCTATTTCTGGGGCCAG